>CAZTEZ010000235.1:0-5279 GCA_964611815.1 uncultured Bacteroidia bacterium
GCTGAAACGGCGGATGCCAGAGGCGCGGTGCTGTGCAATCACTTGGCCGTCACGGGCGTTTCGCAGGAAGCGGACCTTCTGCAATTGACCTGCACGGACAGCATCGACCAGTCGCAAATCAGTATCGGCACCCGCAGTGTGATCAACTGCACCGGGCCCATGGCGGACCGTGTTCGGCTGATGCTCAACCCGAACGCCGAGCCACGCCTGCGGCCCAGCAAGGGCATTCACATCCTCACCGAAAAGCCCGCTGAGGTGGGCCCGGCGGGCATGTTCATCCCGAAAACGGACGACGGGCGGGTGATCTTCGTCTTGCCCTGGCAGCAGAGCCTGCTGGTGGGCACCACAGATACCGAGGTGAGCGACCCCCATGCGCAGCCCATAGTCTCGCGTGCAGATATAGACTATCTGCTCGAGCACGTGAACCGCTATCTGTCGCAGCCGCTGACTCACGCACAGATTAAAGGCGTGATCGCCGGCAACCGACCGCTGGTGAGCAAGACCGGCGGCAGCACCGAGGCGCTTATTCGCAACCACGAAGTGGAGTTGTGGCCAGAGCAGCGGGCGATCAATCTGCTCGGCGGTAAGTGGACGACCTATCGCCAAATGGCGGAAGATGCGGTGGATGCGTTGCAGGAGCTACTTCAGATAAAGGTTCAGCCGTGCCAAACCACCGATTTGCGCTTGCAAATACCAGCGTTCTTACACGAACTAAGCGATGCAACCGTCACGCGAAACTGTGCAAAAGCTCGCCCTGCAGAGCCAAGCCACCCGCATCAGCGATGTGCTCGACCACCGACTGCGCTTGCGTATTCAAGACACGAAAAAAGCCGGACAAATGGCACCGGCCGTGGCTGAGGCACTGGGCTCAACGCTGGGTTGGTCGGAAGAAGAAATTGCTACTGAACTCCGCAGCTATCAGCAGCAGATCGACGCTGAAGTCGCGTCGTATTCGTCCTGAAGTGGGAAGGCGACTCAAGCAGTGACGGGCAGGAAGCGCGCCAGCCAGCTGTCCTTCAAGGGCTTGCGCCACTGGTCGAAATCGTTGTGATTCACGACGGTGTGGTCAAGGATGGTGGTGTTGGCACCGATATCGCCTCGCTGAATCGCGTCTTCGATCTCAGCGAAATGCACGTGTTGCACGCCAGCTTCTGTTTCGTAGAATACCTCGGCGGCATCGGCGATTTCAGTTTCGAAACGCTCGGCGACGTTCTCGATGGCCTGCTTCATCCAGTCGATGGCACAGCCACTCGCCGGAGACAGCGCCTGCACGAACACAAACTGATTCTCGCGCAGCTCAACTTCGTAGGCTACGGTCTTGCCGTGCGTCTGCCAAGCGTCAAGCGCGCTGGCCAATGCATTCGTGAAGGGCTTACGGTATTCTGGCCGCACACCTTGCATCAGCGAAAAAATCCAGTGACTTTGCATAGGGTCGATTGCTAGTGATAACTCCAATTAAATAAAAATGCCGGTTCAATTACAAGCTTTGCAAACAAATGGGATAAGTTTTGCGTTGTGGAAAATCGACGAAACGGAAGTTGAACTCCGAAAGATGTACCACAAACTGGTTGCTCATCCGATGGAACTGCCTGACTACAAAGCGGAAAGCCGGCGTCGTGAGTGGTATGCAGCGCGATTAGCCTTGGTTCAGCTCCTGGGACCTGCCTACCAGTTTATACCGGGTTTAAAGAAAACCCGACCCCAATTAATCAGTCAAGGCGAAATGGCCATCGCTCATACGGCTGCGTACGCCATTGTCGCACATCATCCGCAGTTTCGCGTAGCAGTTGACATCGAAGACCTCAATCGCAAAGTGCGTACCGAAACCCCGCGCCTGGCGATGAACGACCGGGAACTGGAGCTCATTCGGCAGCACGGCGATGGCGCGTTCATGCAACTCTGGACGGCCAAGGAGTGCGTGTATAAACTCTTGTATGACCAACACCCCGAAGAGACGCTTAGTTTCCGACAACACCTTCATGTGCAACCAGATAGCTGGCATCACTCCACCAACCGGGGCAAGATGCTGGTAGACGTGCACGCACCCTGGCACCGCGAGCGCATCACCTGTGAGTGGTTCTCGTACGAAGGGCATATCATTTCGCTGGCTAGTCTTTCCTATCCCGTGCACTCACGCCGGGCTGAGGTTCAGACGGCGGGTTAATCCAGCAGGAAGCGCCCCATGTGCTGGTTCACAAATTCGAACAGTTGGTCGGGCTTGAGCTTGCGCCAGCGGATGGCGTCGAACTCCGGCGACCAGAAGAAATAGCTATCGATGCCATAGGCACGGAAATCTTCAAGCACATTCTCGCGGGCGCGAATCATGCACATCCAGCCGTGTTCGATTTCCTCGACGAACTCTTCGTAGTAGTCGTCCTGCTCGAGCCAGGCGTTGAAGACGTTCTCGCAGATGAAGATGTATTTGTCGATGCCGCAACGCACGAGCTGGTCGAGGCAGTGCTGGCGCATCAGGCGGAAGTCGTTGTAGTGCAGGTCGTTCCACTCGCCGAGCAGCTCGATGATGGCGTAGCCCTCGTCATAGTTGGCGAACAGGATTTTCAGCAGCAGGTTCTCCGAATCGATCTCATCCCACTGCGGGTGCGCCTCGAAGGTGTAGATGCGGCGGTTGTACTCGAAAAGACTGTGCTGCACGTCGTGGAACGGCGAGTTGGGGTCGATCTCGTGATTGTAGAGATGCAACCAGCCGTACCAAGGTTCGATGTCGCGCAAATCTGCCATTGCCATTCAAATAGCTTCGCTAGAAATTAAGCAATCAGCAGTTGGCGAATGTTTCCGAAAACGGCAGTTTTCCCGATCAACCGGCCTGCTGGTGACGGGCTTTGAACCATTCGATGGTCTCAGCCATGCCTTTCTGGAAGTCGTAGTTGACCTGCCAGCCCTTCTCGCGCGCAATCTTGCCGGCATCCAGAACAGAGCGTCGCTGTTCGCCCGCAGCCGCTTCACGGTGGTTGCGTTCCCGACCGGCATCCAGGCCAGCATTGATGGTATCAAAGACTTGAACCACGTTCGTTTCGACACCCGTGCCCACATTATAGATGTTGAAGCCGGTTTCACCCAATACCTTTTCATTGGCTTGCACCACGTCTTTCACAAATACAAAATCGCGGGTCTGCAGGCCGTCGCCATTGATGAACGCCTCTTGATCGTTCAGCAGGCGGTTGATGAAAATGGCGACCACCCCAGCCTCGCCGTGGGGGTTTTGGCGCGGGCCATACACGTTTGCGTAGCGCACGCAAGTCGCGTTGAAATCGTACTCGTGGTGGTAGAAGTACAGGTAGCGCTCGACAGTCACTTTTGTGATGCCGTAGGGTGAAAGCGGCTGAATTTTGTGCGTCTCATCGGCCGGGAAGGTGTCTTGCTCTCCGTAGCCAGCGCCACCACTAGATGCGAAAATGAACTGCTTCACCCCACCTTTGTGCGCCGCCTGCATCAAGTTAACCGAGCCCAGGATATTCAGCTCCGCATCTTTCACCGGGTCTTCCGTGGACGCACGCACGTCCACCTGCGCAGCCTGATGGCTCACCACATCGAAGCCGCCATCTCGCAACAGCTCAGCGGCTTGCTCAGAACGGATGTCGGCTTCTACAAACTGTGCTTTGGGGTTGATGTTTTCGCGACGGCCGGTCGAAAGGTCGTCCAAAATCGTGACGTTGTAGCCCAGTTCGATGAAACGGTCGGCAATTTGCGAGCCGATAAAGCCGGCGCCGCCAGTGACTAAAATTTTCATTTTCAAAAGCTAAAAGAGGAGTCTTGGTTGGGTTGGTTTTCAGGACGGCTTCAGGCTTTCGTCCATGTAGTGATACGAGGCAAAGCTGACGGTGCACACTTGCGTGTTGCCGTTCTCTTTGTAGATATCGATGCGCCAGGTGGCCACCATGGTGCCTTTGCTGGGCTTGGGTTCGAGCGAAATGATGCGCAGCTTGGCAGTCATGGGTTCGCCGGCGTAGGCGGGCTTGAAAAAGCGCACCTCGCTCATACCCAGTCCGCAGATGAAATGCGTGGCGACCATCGGCACCCAATAGTGCTTGTTGAAGCGCACGAACGGGTGCAAACCGCTGGCGATGATGGCGCCAAAGGGACTTTTCTCGGCGGCTTTTTCGTCGATGTGAATCGGCTGTGGGTCAACGAGTTTCGCGAACTCTTTGATCTCTTTTTTGGAAAGCGTTTCGGGGCCGAGGTCGAACACGGCGCCTTCTTTCATTTCTTTGATGGGCAGGATTTTCATGGCTCTGGTCTAGGATTGTCGGGGAAACTCAGGGCTTGAGTGGGAGGAGTGTTTTGCTGCGAACGCCCCTAAGTTCAGAAAATTTACGCGTCTTGCGCACAAAGTAGTCCCAGATGATGCTGCCCGAATAGCCGCCGGTGTGTTTCGAGATGGCGCCTTGCTGCTGAGCTTTGCGATCGCGTATCAGCTGCGGAATGCGCCCGAAGAACGCCCAGTGCGCGCGTGCAATGGCCCACATCGACTTAAACTGACCGGCCAACACGTAACGCAGCGCCGCCAGCGCATCCACCACGAACAGCCGCATGAACAGCGTCGTGAGCAGCGGCCACAGCGGTAGATTTTTGAACAGCATCATCAGGCTGTTGCGGAAGTTATAGTACGTCTTGCGGGGGTTGCCCTTCGGCAGCGTACCGCCACCGACGTGGTAGACCATCCCGCGGGGCTCACAGACGATCTTGTAGCCGGCGTTTTTAGCGCGCCAGCAGTAGTCAATCTCTTCCATGTGCGCAAAAAAGCGGTCGTCGAAGAGACCAATCTGGTTCACAATCTCACGGCGCAGCATCATGCAGCAGCCCGTGGCCCAGAAACACTCGGTGGGCGTGTCGTATTGGCCTTCATCTGTCTCGAGTTCTTCCATGAAACGGCCCCGGCAGAGCGGAAAGCCCAGCCGGTCCATGAAGCCGCCGGCTGCACCGGCGTACTCAAAAAACTCCTTGTGGCGCTGCCAGCGAATCTTTGGTTGGCAGGCGGCGATTTGCGGGTCGCTCTCCATGCGCTCGACCAGCGGCATGAGCCAGCCGGGCGTGAGTTCGACGTCCGAGTTGAGCAGCACGACGTAGGGCGTGTCGAGCTGGGCAATCGCCAGGTTGTTGCCACCGGCAAAGCCGTGGTTCTCGTCGAAAGCGATGATGCGCACCTGGGGGTAGTTTGCGCGTAGAAATTCCAGCGAGTCGTCGCTGCTGGCGTTGTCGGCCACCACGAGCTGCATTTTGTCGTAAGCGGTCTCGAGCAAACTGGGCAGGAAAGCCTCCAG
>CAZTEZ010000236.1:0-5277 GCA_964611815.1 uncultured Bacteroidia bacterium
CCGGCGCCAACCGCACGGACCTCCGCGCCGCCCGCAACGGCTTGGCCAAAGCCAGCGCGCTGTCGGTCGATCCGTTGCAGACGATCGTGAGCATCCACGACGCTGTGCGGCCTTTTGTGACGCACGACATGCTGATGGCCAGCATTGCGGCAACTCAGCAAACTGGCTCGGGCGTGTGTGCGGTTAAGGTCAAGAGCTCGATTCGCGAGGCGCTACCAAAAGGCAGCAGCCGTGCCGTCGATCGGGAGCACTTTTTCCATGTGCAGACACCGCAGAGCTTCAAACTCGATTTGCTGCTCTCGGCCTACGACGAGCTGCCAGACGGCGCGATCGTGTCTGACGACGCGACTGTGTTCGAGCGCGCTGGTCACCAGGTCACGCTCGTAGAGGGTAGCTACGACAACCTGAAACTGACGACCCCGGAAGATATGTTGCTCGGTGAGCAGATTTTGGAGCGGCACTCTGAAGCCTAAGCGTCCGGGTATGCTGGAATCGAACGAGGCCTATTCGCCTTTCAAAAGCAGCAGTGCAAAGCCGCCAATCGCGATATGACACGTGCCATCAAACTCGCATTTGTCGTCGATTAGCCAGCGCACTTCTGCGTCATCAAACACCACGACGGTTTTCTCGCCCACTTTGTAGGTCGCAGCCACCTGCCAGCGGCGATTGGAGTCTTCAGGTTTAGTCGCGTCGAGTTTCACCGGTACTTCGTAAAAGCCGTAGTTGGTTGAGATCGTATCGCGAACGATCCAGTTCCGGTTGGGGTCATCATAGCGGCCTTCGAAAATCTCGATGGGCACGCGCGGGTTTTTGTCGTTTACGGTAACCTGAAGATCGATTTCAGCCATAGTAGGCGGGGTGGGTTGGCACTCGTAAAACTACTCCTCGAACTCCTCGTGGCAGAAGTTGTGCGTGTGGTCACAGGACACAAGTGTCAGCAGACCAATGCTTATGATTATCGAAAAAAGACTTTTCATCATTTTAGACCAGAAGGCAATCACAGCTCCATATTAATCCGCGTGCTAAACGCTGAGTAGCAGCAACTTTCGCAGGTACTCCAACCGAAGCCGTCGTAGATCGATTCGTCGTGCTGGTAGCGCATTCGGACGCTGTCAATCACCATTCGCTCACTGCCGTTCTGTTGATACGTCAGCGCAATGCCAATCATGCCGATCGGGACGCTGAACTCCTGCCCGCTGCTGGTGATCGTATCTCGCGAGAGTGTGGTGCGATTGTCGTTGTGAGCTCCCTGAAAAAACTCGACTGGCACCTGTGTGTTTTCAGCGTTGAGCGTCGCGTCGATTTTGACCAGGCCGAACGCTGGCGCTTCTTCGAAGCAGTTCCCGCCCGGGCCATAGGCCTTATCTTGACAGGCGCTTGACAGCAGAAATAGCACTGAAAATGAAAACAGAAGCGTGATGTTGTACTTCATTCGGAATTGAAAGCCTACTGACTTGAAAGTACACACTTCGACGATAATTGGCAATTAGTCCCTGATTTTCAGGCGCATATTCAGGTCAAGGTTGATGGGCGTGAAACACACGAAGCCCGCACAGTCGTCGTCTTCGCGCCAGCCGATGCGCGCGCCGTCCAGGGCGATGATGGTCTTGCCCTCGTGCGCGTAAGTCACGGCCACATTCCAGCGCCGGCGCGAGTCTGTTTGCGTCACAGCGAACTGGTCAACGGGCAGCGCGTAAATCGCGCGATTCGTCGTGATGGTGTCGCGCAAGTACCATTCTCGGAAGGGGTCGTCGTAGTCGCCTTCGAAAATCTCGATGGGCACCCGGCGGTTCTCATTGTTGATGGTGACTTCAATCTCAAGGTCTGCAAACAGCGGCGGTTGCGGCAGGCAAGCCGTATCCACGAAACCGTCGCAGTTGGCAGTATCATCGCAACCTGCGATGAATATCGCGGCGATGAAACTGAGGATGAGTAGGAGGTATCTCATGGGTTTGTTTGTGTTTTGGTAGAATTAATCACGAATGCGCAGGCGCATGTTGCGCGCCGTGTAGCCCGGCGACCAGCAGCAGTTGATATCCCAGCACTCGCCATCGCTGTCCTCTTCTTCGTCGGCTATCATACGCACGGCATCCAGGGCTACGATGGTCTTGCCGTCATGTTCATATGTGACAGCGATACCCACACGGCCATTGGGAATGGTGAAGTAGGCTTCGGTGGTCGTCAGGGTGTCGAGGATGATGGGTGTGCGGTTGTTTTCATACTCACCGATGAAAAACTCGACCGGCACAGCACGGTTTTGCTGATTGATTGTCACGTCGATTTTCACTTGGCCGTAGGGAGGGGGCGTGGGATAGCAGCGGCTGTTGCCGATGAACTCCTCGTCAACATTGCAGCTACTGATCAAAACGGCTGCAATAATCCAAGTGAATGCGAGTTTGAGGCGCTTACTCATCGTCTAAAACATCACTAAATCAGAAAGTTACAGCCATCGTGAACTTGCCACGGTGGGGCGAGATATCTTCGGCCAACACGTCGCGATACGCATAGCCCGCGCGCAACAGGAAGCCAATTTTATCGGTGCCGGGCGACCAGCTGAAGCCGCCTTCGGGTAGCACCACAAACTGGTTCTCGGTCTCGATGTTAATCGCCTTGTGATTGCCAAACAGATATCCCCCCTGCAGCAAACCGTAAACTTCGAAATCGCCCGCGAGCGAGACGTAGGTTTCGGCACCCAGACCCAGCTGAAAACGGCGCTGGCGCAGTTGATAGTACAGGTCGCTCGTCTGCTCCACCCACACCCGACGCGCCACCGGGCGCTGCGCATACGAGAACGTGATGTTAATCGGAATGCCCATATCGAGCACGTTCACACTTGCCTGGCCACCGATGAAGCCGTCGTCAAGGTTGAAGCTGGAGATGAACGCGACGTAGTGATAGCCATCAGTATCAAGTCCTTTGGCACGTTTAGTCGACTTGGCGGCTGAGCCCAAGCCAAGCTGCGCGTGGGCCCCCGAGGCCAAAGCCGCAAACAGAAAGAGGATAATGAAGCGTAACATGGTGCAATAATACAGAATTTGGTGCTGCAAGATTATACGGCCAAAGCGTTTCGTAAGTTTGCAGAATGCCACCCCGAAAGCAACATCGCAGTTCAAACAAATCGCGTTCCAAAAATCAGACGTCGAAAAACCCTTCTTCACAACGGCCACGCAAGACCTTCAACCCCAGGGTGGTATACGAGGACAATCATCTGCTGGTAATCGACAAGCCCCACGGCATGCCGACCCAACCCGACGACAGCGGCGACCAGTCGGCGCTCGATTGGGGCAAGGCGTACATCAAGAAAAAGTACCGCAAGCCGGGCGATGTCTTCCTCGCCACCGTGCACCGCATCGACCGCCCGGTGGGTGGGCTGTTGATTCTGGCGCGCACGAGCAAAGCGGCGGCGCGCATTTCACAGCAGATTCAGGAACAGCTGATCGAGAAGGTCTACACCGCCTTGACCGACAGCCTGCCCGAGGAGCCTGAACGGCTGCTCAGTTACTGGATCGACAAAAAGCCTGGCAAGAACGTCGTGAGCGTCACCACTCGCAAACGTTCGAGCGAGGCGAAGGATGCGCACCTACATTACCGCATCAAGCGGGTGGTGGGCAAACGCGCGTTGCTGGAGGTGCGGATTTTCACTGGCCGCCGCCACCAGATTCGCGCAGTCATGGGCAAGATCGACTGCCCGCTGGTCGGCGACAAAAAGTACGGCTGGACAGGCAAGCCGCTGAAAAGCAGAAACATCGGCCTCTATGCTACAGAGCTCGCGTTCAAACACCCCACGCAGCCCAGGCAGATCAGACTCCGTGTGAACCCGCCGATGAACGAAGAGCCTTGGCGTGATTACTACGAGCAGCTGAACCTGAGGAAGTAAGCCCTTCAGTTGATGTCTTACTTGTATTGTTCGAGTAGGCGTTTGGTGTCGCCGGCATCCAATTGGTGGGCTTCTGCAAAAGCAATGGTTGCTTGTGCGACTTCACGGGCTTTGGGAGCCCCGGCTTTCAGTAGCAATGCGGCATAGGTGTCGAAGAGCATGTACTCACTATGTGCCTGCTGTTTGTCGTCAAAGCGCTTCTGCTCAATTTCATTGGCGCTCATGCCCTCAAGCGCTTCACTATTGAACCAGCTCGCAGTTTTCACTAAAGCCGACTCGTTGTCGACGTTTTCGTACACCGTCCAAGCGATGTTGTTCAGGAAGTCACGGTCCTTGATGTCTGCGGTGGGTATGCGCTGAATGGCAGCCTCAGCGAGGCCATCAAAGTCTTGGGTCATCTGGAAGAACATCAACTCGAACTGCGTTTGCAGGGCTTTCGCTTTGTCCGGTGCCGCCACATCGCCCACGAATGCCAGCAGCGCGTCGAGCTTCTTTTTATCATTGCTCATCACGGTCTGCTGAAACTGCGGCTGCACATAAGTCATCAGCGTTTCAGTCAGCTGGGCTTCCGGGACGTTGCCATACGCGCGTTGTGCGTTGGCCTTCAAATACGCCACCTCTGGGCTGTCGAACGGCAACAGCGGTACGTAGAGCGCCTGCAGCACACCGTCTTTGAGATACTGCTCTTCTTTCAGGTCTTCCCGCCATTCTTTCCAGATCGCCTCGTAGCGCTCGTGCTGAGCGTCTTTCAGGGCCGCCAGCAGGTTCAGCGCCTCGGGGCTGTCGGGCTCGGGTGTCACCATGTCGTAGTTGACCAGCAAGGGGGTGAGCTGGTAATCCGGGTCGTTCGCCTTTTTTGCCAGAGCCAAGAAGTCTTTTTGGTCTAGCGCGCCCAGCTTGCGGTAAGCGAGTTTACCATGCTTGGTGAGGAACACCAGCGTAGGCATGGCTTGCACGTCAAAGGCTGCATAGGCCTCAGATTCGCCCAGTTCGCTCTCGACATCAATTTTGAGGTTGATGAAATTGGCGTTCATGTACTCTGCCACGGCCGGGTCGGTGAACACCTCTTTGCTCATCCATTTACAGGGGCCACACCAGGAGGCCATGAAATCGATGAAAATGTTCTTGTCCTGCTTTTTCGCCAGCGAAACGGCTTCTTCCAATCGAATCTTCTTGAAATCAACCTCGGCTGAAAAAACCGCCACCGGTATCAACAGGAGCAGCAATAGGGCGTGGAATCGTTTCATAGCAAGATAACGCAGATCAGCGGTAGAATGTTTTGTGGCCATGCAGCTGAATCAGAGCAGCATACGCATCGGGTTTTCGAGCAAATACTTCAGCGTCTGCAAGAACTCGGCACCTGTGGCGCCGTCCACGACGCGGTGGTCGCAGCTGAGCGT
>CAZTEZ010000237.1:0-5226 GCA_964611815.1 uncultured Bacteroidia bacterium
CGCGCTTTTGCTTAATGGTGACCGTGGGTTGTTTAGACGATGGGGTACACTACACGGTGTCGGTATGACGTTGGTTTAGCATCTCATCTCAACTTATCAATCGAACAAACAGAAATGAACACGCTTAAAACGATTTTTCGCAACGATTTTATAAAACTGTTCCTCGCAGCGCTGCTTGGCGGCGTGTTTACCTGGGGAGCAGCGGCGGTGTTCTCGCCAGATGTTAATATCGACGACGGCCTGAGCATCAGCGAGCGCCAGGAGCGTCTGGCGCAGCCCACCCTACTGACCGCCAACCTCGATGCCGGCAGTATGCCGGACTTCCGGGCTGCGGCTAACAAGTCGGTGCAAGGGGTGGTGCACATCCGCTCGAAAGTAGAGGAACAGCCTCAAACCAATTCCCCGAACCCCTTCGAGGAATTTTTCGGTATGCCCTTCGGTCCGCGTCGCGGCCCGGCAGAGGCCAGTGGCTCTGGTGTGATTCTGACCGACAACGGCTATATCGTCACGAACAACCACGTGATTGCAGAAGCCAGCGAGGTGTCCGTTACGCTTTGGGACAACCGCGAGTACACGGCAGATGTGATTGGCACCGACCCCTCGACGGACCTGGCCCTCATCAAAATCAACGAGCAGGATCTGCCCTTCATCGCCTTCGGCAACTCCGACAAACTGCAAGTCGGCGAATGGGTGCTGGCCGTGGGCAACCCGTTTAACCTGACCTCGACGGTCACGGCTGGCATCGTCAGTGCCAAATCGCGCCCGATCGGCATCCTCGAAGACCGCTACTCTATCGAGTCGTTTATTCAGACAGACGCGGCCGTAAACCCCGGCAATTCGGGAGGCGCGCTCGTGAACCAGAACGGCGAACTGATCGGTGTGAACACCGCCATCGCCTCACGCACAGGCTCTTATGTCGGTTACAGCTTTGCTGTGCCCGTAGACATCGTGCGCAAGGTCGTCGACGACCTGAAGGAATTCGGCGAGGTGCAGCGCGGCCTGCTCGGCGTGCAGATCATCAGCCTGGACAGCAAACTGAAAGAGGCGAAGGAGCTGAACACCGACCTGAACAACGGCGTGTATATCGATGCCGTGGGCGAGGAGTCAGCGGCCAAAGATGCGGGCTTGGAAACGGGCGATATCATCGTCGCAGTTGATGACGTCGAAACGCCGCGGAGTTCGAAGCTGCAGGAAGTCGTGGCGCGCAAACGCCCGGGCGACCAGGTGAAGATTACCTACTACCGCGATGGCGAAAAGCGCGAGACGACCGCCACCTTGCGCTCACGCGAAGGCACCACCGCCCCCATGCTCGCCCGCGCCGATGAGGATGTGCGCGAACTCGGTGCCAACTTTATGATCCCTGAAAAAGACGTGCTGGACGAGCTTGACCTGAAATACGGCGTACAGGTACGCAGCCTGATGCCCGGCAAGCTGCGTAGCGCTGGCGTTCGAGAGGGCTTCATCATCACGAAAATTGACCGCAAGCCCATGCGCAGCATCAAAGACATCGAAAAAGCGCTGGACGCCGTGCCGGAAGGTGGCGTGCTCATCGAGGGCTACTACCCCAACGGTAAGCGTGCTTACTATGCGGTGGGCTCATAAGCTTCACGCTGAACCAACAAAAACGGGCACCTGTAAGTCAGGTGCCCGTTTTTGTTTTACGAAATTAAGGGTCGTTACTGCTTACTCCGGCAACTCAACCGCCTTGCGCTTTTGGGGCGGGTCAGCGATCTGCTAGATGTCTTTAGAAAGCAGCACGTACTCGCCCGTATGGTCTTCGATCGAGCGCTTGAGCATCGCTTCAGCGACCGTTTCGGCGTGGATGGGCCGGTAGGTTTTCAACGGGCCAAGCATGGTGGGCGCAAGGCCCTGAAGCAGAATCTGTCCGAAGCGCTCTTTGGTGCGCGGCGATTGGCGCTTGCCCAGCAGCAACGAGGGCCGGTAGATATGCAGCGATTCAAACCCCAGCTGTTTCAGCTGACATTCGACCTTACCTTTGATTCGGTTGTAGAAAATCTTCGAGTACTCGTACGCGCCCATCGCCGTCACGACGTGGCAATGCCTGCAGCCAGCGGCTTTGGCTTTCTGGGCCACGCGTAGGGCGTATTCCAGGTCCACGCGCTCAAAGGCTGCTTTGGAGCCGGCGTCTTTGATCGTCGTACCGAGGGTGATGAACAGGACATCGGAATCAAAACCATAGGAACGGTCATCGAGCTCGTCAATGCGGTCGAAATCAATAAGGTATTCGCGCAGGCCGAGCCCCTTCAGGCCCGATGGGTTGCGTGATAAACTAGTGACTTTTTCGAAGCTGGGATGGTGGATCAGATCGCGCAGCAGGTAGCGGCCAATCAGGCCGGTGCCGCCGATCACGAGGGCGGTTCTGAAGTTAAGATCGAATGCGTTTGAGTTGGGCTTTGGCTATCTAAAGTATTAGGCAGGATTGCCTAATACGGCATTAATGTAGGAAAAGCTTGACTTCTGACAAGCCCCAATATGTTAAATATCTACTTAATAAACCAGTGTAAATACATCGACTACTCCTGTATTAAGCCATTGATTTTCACCTGCATCGGTTCAAGTGCGGCCTCATAGTTGAGCACGGTGCCTACTGAATCTACCAGTAAATAATACGGCAATCGTTCGATGCCGAGGAAGGCTTCGGCATCGTCGTCATAATCGCTGTAGTCGAGCCGGCAGTTGGGTAAATCGTTGAGCGCCGACTGCATGAATTGCCGCCAGGCGAGATAGTCGGAGGCATAGCGATCTAAAGAAATCGTAACCACACTCAGCCCCGGATGCTCGCGCATAGCGCTGTCGGCATAGGCCGTCAGGGCTTGATAAGAAATCTGGTTGTAGTAGTCCGTGGCCGTCCAGAAGTACAGCAGCGTCATGTCTTTACCGTAGTAGCGCTCGACGCTGCCTTCGGTGCCCACGAACGGCTTGACGTCGAAGGCTCGCAGCGTATCGCCGGGGATGGGCTGCCCAAGAGTTTCGAGCGTCGGCAGCAAACTGATTAGCAGCGCAATTAGAGTCTGGCGTTTCATACCAGAGTTATACCCAATTCCGTGCCAAGGGTTACAGCTTCGGTGCGATTCTACTCAAAACATCCGCAGACCCAGCGCACGGTCTTCGGCGCGGCGCATCTCAGCGCGGTCCTCGTCGTTGTGGTCGTCGAAGCCACAGATGTGCAGCAGGCCGTGGGCCATCACGCGGTGCAGCTCGTCGATGAACGCAACCTCATGTAAGTCGGCATTTTCGCGCACGCGCTCGATGCTAATGAAGATATCTGCCCAAATCGGCGCGGCATCGCTGGGCGAAAGATCGAAGGTGATGATGTCGGTGTAGTAGCCGTGGTCGAGGTGCTCACGGTTCATGGCGAGCAGGTACTCATCGGAGGTGAACACGAAGTTGACCTCCTGCACGCTGCGCCCGTTGTGCTGCACGACGTAAAGCAGCCATTCGGTCACCTCATCGGCTTGTGGCAACTGCCAGTCCTCGACATCTACGACGTGGTAGTCCAGCTGTGCGACCGGCTTGGGCATAATACATTCAAACGATTTGGCAGGGGCGGAAAACGGTAGGCACCGATTGAGCGCTCAGATGTTAAACTCCATCTGTACGATATTGCCGGGGTCAACGAAGCTGATGGTATCGGCCAAGTGCTCCATGACGAACACGCCGCGACCGTGCTCGTTGAGCAGATTCTCGGGTGCCGTAGGGTCTTTCACAGACTGATAGTTAAAGCCCGTGCCTTGGTCCTTCACCTCTATTTGTAGCACGTAAGTGCTTTTGAGGCGAGCGGTGAGCTCCACTTTCTTGTTGACGTCGCCATCGTTGCCGTGCAAAATGGCATTGTTGACCGCCTCAGTAACCGCCACGAGGATGTTGCCATACACGTCAGCCTTGAAGTTGTGTTCTTCATGGAGTTCGTCAACGAAACGCTCAACGGCTTGCAGCTCTTCAATGCGGCTGTCAATGGTTAAGCGCTTCTCCTGCGTGCTGTTACTGGTCATCGTTAGGCGGTGCGTAATCAGTTGGCGTCCAACAGGCGGTAATAATTGTCTATTAAGTTACGATAGCTCGGGGAATATTGGAACTTTGAACGGCTAATTTGTTCTTGGCGGATGCGTTTTTCGAGTTCCTGCTCACTCAATTCGGCCGGTGGTGTCTTGTCCAAATCGCGGGCGGTTTTGCCTTTCCGCTTATTATCGTACTCACGCTGGCGCATGGCTTTGTCGAAATCGAGCATGCGCGAAAGGATCTGCTGCTGACGTTCAAGCAGTTCGCGGGTCAGCTGTTTGTTGCGGAGTTCCTCTTCCGACTCCTTCATCTGTTCGCCGACTTTGCCCAAATCGCCCAGGCCGCCCTTTTCGCCACCCTGCTGGCGCAGCTTTTCGTACATCTCTTGTAGTTGTTTGCGAATCGCCTCTTGTTCGTCGGCCATCTGCTGCAGCTCGCCTTGGCTTTTGCCGGGTTGCATGCCGCCCATCATCTCCTGTAGCTTCTGGTTCAGCTTCTGCTGCATCTCGCCGAGCTTTTGCATGCTGCCGCCGCCCTGTTGCTGCGGGTTTTTGCAGGCCTTGCCGTCTTTGCCCTGCATCTGCATCATGGCCTGCTGCATCTGGTCGAGGCTCTCGGTGAGCATGTTCGCGAGGTTGTTCGTGTGCATCATCACCTTCGTTTGCATGGCGTTGGTGGCCGGCAGTTGTTTTTGGTCGAGGTACTGCATCGAGCGCGACATCGCGTTGTTGATGTTATCCAGCTCGTCCATCACCACCTGCTCGATTTCGATCGCCCGCTTGGCGAGCGCTACTAGCGAGTCTTCTACCATCCGCATGTCATCGCGGATTTTGTTCTGGTCGCGCGTTTTGACTTTCAGACTAGGATCGTTCGGGCGCAGGCCTTTCATTTCGTCGCGCAGTTCTTCTTCGTCGAATGACACGGTGAGGAGATTTTCGAGCAGATTACGCAGGTCCTCGATGTTCTCGGCTTGCTGCTGCATTTCGCTGCTCATTTGCATCTCGCTGAGCTGCTCTTTCATCTCCTGCATTTTATCCGAGGCGTTTTTCTGTGCGTTGTTGGCCTTGCTCTTTTTGCCTTGTTTCATCTGCTCACCCGCATCGTTCATTTCCTGCTGGGTCTGGTCGGCGTCGTTTTGCAGGTCGCCCATTTGGTCTTCGTCGGGCGTCTTGGTGTCCTTTTTCATCTCCGAAAGCTCGTCGAGGT
>CAZTEZ010000238.1:0-5216 GCA_964611815.1 uncultured Bacteroidia bacterium
GCCGCAAGCGGCGCCACATCAGCTGGGTGGGGGTGCGGGTGGGCATAGGTGCAAATCACGCGAATTTTCGGGGAATGCGATGGGGTTCTGCGTTTCAGGTACCGTTGCGTCGGGTGAGAAGCAGCTGTGCAATTAGTTCGATTTTGCGAGGCGCTTGCCATACCGCCGGTCAATTTGTTGGTGCGCCAGCGAGAAAACAATTGCCAGTGCACCGTTGACAAGCAGACTTGGAAATGGCAGGCCTTCAGTGGTCGTCATGACGAACGGGTCCAGCAGGATAATAATCGCCTCAAACAGCATGAGTATGAAGAAAAAGAATACGATTTCTATAAGCCTCGGGTAAGCACGGAGCCTACCGCTGAGGGTAATTAACCCAGCCATGACAATACCGAGCCCACCAAAGATCAAATAGAACTGCTGTTCCTTTTTCATTTGTACACTTCGCTTTTTGATTTCGGCTTCTCTTCTGGCTTCAGCCTCAGCCAATTTTTGCTCGTATTTAGCGTTCAGCGCACCGATCTCTTCAGCTTGCGAAGTCTCGTCCATTTCTTTCACAATTTGATTGTGCTTGCGCTCATACTCGTAAGCTGCTTGATAATTGTTGAGTTTAGCCTCCACCTCAGAAAGCCCACTATAGACTTGTTTCAGGATGTAGTTGTCTTTTGCAGCTTGGGCGATCTCTAAAGATTGATTCAGTAAGCGCCGTGCCTCTTCGAAATTACCTTCTTTTTTTCGGGCCGTTGCATACCCTACTGCCGCGCTAATCAGATAGGCCTTCATATCCAACTCGATCATTTTATTATAAGCCATTCGAAAATACTTTCCTGCGCTGTCGGCTTGTCCCATTTTTTGATATACATCAGCAACATAAGACCACCCAATCGCTCGCATGTTTGCCGAGCCTTGTTCAATATAAATTTTGTCTGCTTTCCACTGGCTTTCAATGGCTTCTTCATAAAGACTATCTGCCGATTGACAGAGGCCCAGGTTACTCAAAGCGTTTGCGGCTATCAGATCATGTTCTGCAAGCAGAGCATTTTTGTGCGCAGCCTCATAATGCGGCCTGGCTTTTGCAAAATTCTCCATCATGAAATACGTATTTCCAAGGTTAATATGGACAGAGGCCAAAGAGGAGTGTTTATTCCTCATTTGGTGAACAACCAATGCCTCGTTCAACTCCGAAACCGCCGACCGGTATTTACCCTGCATATTATAACATCTGGCCAGCATGGTGCTATTGACCGCATAGCCATCTTTGTCATTCAAAAACTGGGCTAGCCGTTTTCCGAAACGGTATGCACGAACCGCGGAATCGATCTTTCCAGTGCTATACCAAATTAAACCGCGGGTATTTATCAATTTTTGAAAGCCCTCACCGTCATTAGTCTTTCGGACTAATCGTTCGGCCTCCGCCAACGGCGCTTTCACGTTCTCCATGTCGCCCATGAAAAAGTACGCCTGGGCAATGAGGATATTTGCGATGCCGGCTTGTTGCTCCTGGCCAAGTTGTGTGGCGATTTCAAGAGCCTCTTTTGCATACGGCATTGCCACCTTGGGTTGTCGGTTTCTCAGTTTGCCGGCGAGTTTGTTGAGTGCTTCAAGCCGCTCAATCGAAGGTTCTGGATGCTTATTGAGTATAGCCTTTAATGAGTCGATTGCTGTGGCATAGCTGACGTGCGCTACACATAGCATTACAATCAAAGCGCTGAAACGGTTCGAATAGGCCATGCGAGTTGTGGAATAATGTCTATTGTAAATTTAATCAGAGACGACATCACGAGCAACCACGTGATTAACTACGCCTTTGCACTGCCGCCAAAAACAATGCTTCGATACTACTCAGCCGGTCGCACGACTTACAAGCTTTTAGCACCTCAACCGAGCATAGCCTCCACCGCCCGCTTGGCCGAGAGCGCCGCGATATGCACGTAGCCCCAATCTTCACCGTCGGTGTAGGCATCGCCAGCGAAATAGACCTTGTCGCCGATTGGCCGACCAAGCCTACGTACGCGCCGCCATTTCTCGTGGTCACTCACATACGAGCCACCGATAAAGGGCTCGGTGTTCCAGTTCTGAAAAACGTGTTTGACATATTGCTTAGACGCCGCACCATCGAACATCGTATCCAGCTCGTGTAAAATGAGTTTTAGCTGTTCAGATTCTGGCAGATTCACATAAGACTTAGCGGGCTCACCAACCGCAAACAGCGCCAGAATAGCTTGTTTGGATGCTTGGCCATAAGCGGCATCATAGAAATACTTTTGCCCTGCCTTTCTGGGCTTTGTACGCACGTTGACAAAGTCTGGGTAGAACGCGGATTCGAAAACAATGAAGGCTTTAAAGCCATCCCAGAAATTTACTTTCTGAAGCGTCTTCTGTCTTTTTTTAGATAAGCCGGGGGCAAATTCGATAGCACCAAGCTGGAGTTGCTTAACGGGAACGGTGACGATCACTCGTTGAGCTTCATACGAACGTGATTCCGTCTCTACTGCGACTTTGTTTTTTGTATAATCTATACGCTTCACGACTTCCTGGAAACTGATAGCGTCTGAAACCGAAGGGTAGATATACGTATTAAAAAAATCGAGCCAGGAGCTGCCGATGATTTTCTGATCCGGGTCTGGTTCGAGCGTCTCGTATCTCATGGTTTCGCCGCCCCAGTCGCCATATCGCATCTTGGGATCCAGATAAGACGTCTTGAAGTCGATGATAACGCTGGGGTCGTTAACAATTTTCGGCAACACCGTATTGGCGGTCTGAAACCACTCAGCCCCCAGCGGAATCGGAAAATCGGCGAAGTCCAGCGTCCGCTTCATGCGGCCGCCGTGGGTGGTGCTCGCTTCCAGCACTTTTACAGAAACGCCTTGCTGCAACAGCAGATAGGCCGCCGTGAGCCCAGCAGCACCCGCACCGATGACGATGACATCTGTCTTGTTTTGGTTTCGATTGTTCATGCCGAACACTTTAGCGGGGCTCAGCAGCGGCAGCCCGATGCCAAGCAAGCCGGCGGTTTTGAGGAAAGTCGCTCTGTCCATTGCCACTTGAATACGTAAGGTGAACATACGCACATTCACACTAACTTGCAGCCATGTCGCATGCTTACGACCTCATCGTCATCGGTGGCGGGGTGCTGGGCACCGCCCACGCCTACCACGCCCTGCAGCACGGCAAGCGCGTGCTGCTGCTTGAGCGCTCGGGCAAACCTGCGGGGGCGACGGTGCAGAACTTCGGCCAGGTGGTGCCCAGTGGGCAGAGCTTCGACCGCTGGCTGGACTATGGCCGCGCGGGGCTCGAGTGCTACAAGGCGCTCTCCAGCGAAACGGACATCACGTTCCGGCAGACCGGCAGCTACTACCTCGCCTCCACGCTCGGCGAAATGGCCGTGGCCGAAGCCACCGCCGCCAAACACGAGGCGGTGGGCTACCCAGTGCAGGTGCTGAGTAAAAGCGAACTGAAGCAACGCCTGCCGCACATTCAGGACGGCTACAACCACGGCGGGCTGTTTTACCCCGAAGACGGCAACGTGGAGCCGCGCGAGATGATCCACCGCCTGCACGACTACCTGCGCGAACAGCGCGGGCTGGACATCCGATACCTCACCACCGCCATCGACATCAGCGCCAACGGCCACGTCAGCGTGCGCGACAACCACGGCCACACCCACCACGCCGAGCGGGCCGTCGTCTGCAGCGGCAGCGATGTCCAGACGCTCTTCCCCACCGAACTCCAGCGCGCCGACCTGCAGCTCGTGAAGCTGCAGATGATGCTCTTGAACAAACAGCGGACGGTGAAGCTGCCGGGCAACATCCTCACCGGGCTGACCATTCGACGTTACGCCGCCTTCAAATCCGTGCCGGAAACCGCCCAGCTGGAACCGCAGAGCGCTGACCTGCAGTACCTCACCGAGCGCGGCGTGCATGTGCTGTTCAAACAGGCCTGGGACGGCAGCGTCATCCTGGGCGACACCCACGATTACACCGCCGCCAGCACCCCCGAGGGCCTCGACTGGCAGAGCGACATGGTGCTCAACCGCGCGCTGATCGCCGAAGCGCAGCGCATCCTTGCGCTCGACGACTGGTCGCTACAAAGCACGTGGGTCGGCAAGTACACACAAACGCGCGGTGGGAACCTCTTGCAACACGAAGTGCTGCCGGGCGTGCACCTGTGCATGGGCATCGGCGGCAAGGGGATGACCTGTAGCTTCGGTGTGGCCGAGGAGGCCGTGCGGGGGTGGTATGGGTAAGAGGGTTTTTGAACCAGAATTTTCAGAATTAACATAATGGCCAGAATTGCATCCTGAGTTCGAAAATTGGGTTAATTCTGAAAATTCTGGTTCAACCTGATTCAACAACCAGCTTCACCCCCACTTAACATACGCGGCGTAGCTTCACCCGATGCCCAACGCCCTCAACACCCGCGTCGACCGCTGGTTGCAGCACACCAACCCGCTGCTGTTCAATGCCTTTGCGATTGTTGCCGCGTTCGGCACCTACGCCTGCATGTACATGTACCGCAAGCCGTTTACGGTGGCGGAGTTCCCGCTGCGGAGTGTGGGCGGCATCGAGTTCCAGTCGCTGCTGGTCATCACCCAGATCATCGGCTATGCGCTCTCAAAGTTCATCGGCATCAAGGTCATCGCTGAAACGCGGCCAGGCACGCGCGTACGGCGATTGTTGCTGCTCATCGGCGCCGCCGAGCTCGCACTGCTGGGCTTTGCACTCGTGCCCTACCCCTACAACTTCCCCTTTCTGTTCGTCAACGGGCTGATGCTTGGCATGATCTGGGGCCTCGTGTTCGGGTTTCTGGAGGGCCGCACGAATACCGAAATCCTGGCCGTCGGGCTGTCGGCGAGCTTCATCGTCGCTTCAGGTTGGGCGAAGACGCTGGGCAAGTGGCTGCTATCAATCGACATCAGCCCCTTCTGGATGCCCTTCACGGCCGGTTTGATCGTCATGCCCGCGCTGCTTTTCTTCGCCTGGATGCTCTCGCGCATCCCGCAGCCCAGCGAGAAAGACATCGCCGAGCGCACCGCCCGTGTGCCCATGAACGCCGCTCAGCGGCGCGGTTTCGTGCGGGAGTTTGCGCTGGGGCTTGTGCTGCTGGTCGTTGGGTATGTTTTGCTGACGGCCTTCCGCGACTTCCGCGACAGCTTTATGGCGAACGTCTGGACGGAGCTGAACGTCAGCGAACCCAGCATTTTCTCGAAAACCGAAACC
>CAZTEZ010000239.1:0-1830 GCA_964611815.1 uncultured Bacteroidia bacterium
CGCGACCGGCGATAGCCAGCTCGCGGCTCGTTCGAGCCGGGGCACAACGTGGCGTCTGCGGGTAGGGGGTGGCATGGCGTAAAACTACGTCGTATAACGCTGAAGTGGCCAAAATCGGGTACGCAAAACCTGTAAGCTGGCATGCAAAGCTGTTTTGGTCACTTGAACGCAATAAGCGCAGGCTTTTTTACGTAGTTTCAGCGGCCCAATTCCGCTTTACATGCAACTTTCTCTACCTGCACTGGCGCAACTGGTTGGCGGTGAACTCGAACGCGAGTCCGACGCGACCATCACCCACCTTGCGCGCATAGAAGATGGCGACGATGGTGCGCTGTGTTTCCTGGCCAACCCGCGATATTTCGATAAGCTGTACTCCAGCAACTGCACAGCTGTGCTTGTCCCGCCGGACTTTGAAGCCACCGATACCCATCAACCCATTCTGGTACGCGTAGATGAGCCGGCACGGGCGTTTCATCAGTTGCTCTTCTTTGCAGCGCAACAACAGCCCGAGTCTTTAGCAGGTCGCCAGGAGCCACACTTCATTCACCCGACGGCCCAAGTGGCTGATGATGTCGCGATTGCACCCTTCGTTTACATCGGCGAAAACGCACGCGTGGGCAGCGGCACCCGGCTGTATCCAAACGTCTATATCGGGCGAGATGCCATCGTTGGTGAAGACTGCCTGCTGCACGCGGGGGCGGTCGTCGCGCATGATTGCCAGCTGGGCGACAGCTGTATCCTGCAAGCGGGGGCCGTGATTGGTTCCGATGGCTTTGGCTACACCGAGCACGAGGGCGAGAACGTTAAGATTCCGCAGCTGGGCCGGGTGCGGCTGGAAGACGACGTAGAAATCGGTGCGAACACTTGCATTGACCGTGCCATGCTGGGCGAGACGCTCATCGAACGGGGGGTGAAGCTCGACAACCTCGTGCACATCGCGCACAACGTCAGCGTCGGCGAAAACACGTTTATGGCCGCACAAGTGGGGGTGGCCGGTAGTACGAAAATCGGTAAGCGCTGCCAGATTGGCGGGCAGTCCGGGATTTCCGGGCACATCAGCGTGGCCGATGGTTCTAAATTCGGTGCCAAGGCCGGTTTGGGGAAATCGATTAAGCAGCCCGACCAAAACTGGCGGGGCCGTCCGGTGCAGCCCTATCGCACGCAACTGAAGATGGAGGCGCATATGCGGCAGTTGCCCGAACTCGTAGAAAGAATAAAAGCCCTTGAGGCGGAACTTGAAGCCTTGCGCGCCAAACACTAACTTTGCCGAACGCTAAATTTGCGCACTGCTCACTCACAGTCGATGTACGAAAAGCAACACACGCTCAAAACGACGGTCAGCCTCTCGGGTACGGGCCTGCATACCGGTGCAAATAGCACCGTGACGATCACGCCCGCGCCTGAAGACCACGGCCTCGTTTTTCGGCGTGTCGACCTCGAAGGTGCGCCGCTCATCCGTGCCGATGTCGACAACGTGGTCGATACCAGCCGCGCCACAACCCTGAAAGAAAACGGCGCCGAAATTCACCAGGTGGAGCACGTGCTCTCGGCGCTGGCGGGTTTGCAAATCGACAACGCGCTTGTTGAAGTCGACGGCCCAGAACTGCCGATCATGGATGGCTCTGCCGGGCCGTTCGTCGAAAAACTGCTGGCCGGGGGCTTCGAAGAGCAGGATGCTGACCGCACGTTCATCGAACTCGACGAGCCGATTTACTATAAAGACGCCGACCGAGGCAGCGACCTTTCGGCCATGCCCAGCGATGATTTCCGGGTGACGGTCATGATTGACTTCAAGTCGGAAGTGATGGGCATCCAGCATGCCACGCTCGT
>CAZTEZ010000239.1:1840-5202 GCA_964611815.1 uncultured Bacteroidia bacterium
GTTAACCTCGAAAACTACAAAAAGGAAGTGGCCGGTGCGCGCACGTTCTGCTTTCTGCGCGAGGTGAAACCCATGCTCGACGCCGGGCTCATCAAAGGTGGTTCGCTGGATAACGCGATTGTCGTTGTCGACCACGAGGTGTCGGATGAAGAACTGAAAGAGTACCACCAGATTTTTGGGCGCGATGACATCCAGGTGGTCGAAGAGGGGGTGCTGAACAACATTCAGCTGCAGCACAAAAACGAACCCGCCCGCCACAAACTGCTTGATGTAATCGGCGATATGGCGCTGCTGGGCCACCCGCTGAAGGCCCAAGTAGTCGCTGCACGACCGGGCCACCGCCCCAACACCGAGTTCGTGAAGCTGATTCGCAAGAAGCTCGCACACAAGCAGTTGGTGCGACGCTTCAACAAAGGCGGCGACGGCAAGCTGCAGTCTGAGGCGGTGTTCGACATCAACGCCATCAAAGAGATACTGCCGCACCGCTATCCGTTCCTGCTCGTCGATCGCATCACGGAGTTCGAAGAAGAACACATCACTGGCTACAAAAACGTGACGGTCAACGAGCCTTTCTTCCAAGGCCACTTTCCAGGTAACCCGATTATGCCGGGTGTGCTCATCATCGAGGCCATGGCGCAGGTAGGTGGGGTGCTGCTGCTGAACGAAATTGACGATCCGAAAAACTACTGGGTCTATTTTGTAGCCATCGACAAGGCGCGCTTTCGCCGTCCGGTTGTCCCGGGAGACGTGCTGACTTTCAAACTGACTAAAGATTCTTTCCGCCGCGGTATCTCGAAAATGACCGGCAAGGCTTTTGTGGGCGACACGCTTGCAGCCGAGGCTGTACTGACGGCCAGCCTCATTCGCCGCGATGGAAAATAACTGCTACATGGAGACCTCGATCAGCCCTCAAGCGTTTGTCCACCCCGATGCCGAAATCGGTGAGGGTTGTATCATTGCCCCCTTTGCCGTGATTGACGGCGATGTGAAGCTGGGCAAAAACTGCCGCATCGACAGCCACGCCATTATTCGCGACGGCGCTCGGCTGGGCGACGACTGTCAGGTATTTGCTGGGGCGATCATCGCCAGCATTCCGCAAGACCTCAAGTTCAGCGGTGAGTACTCCACCGTTGAGATCGGCGACCGCGTCATTATCCGCGAGTACTGCACCATCAATCGCGGTACGACCTACTCCAACACCACTTACATTGAAGACGACGTGCTGCTGATGGCCTATGTGCACATCGCGCACGATTGCATCATCCGTCGCCGGGCTATTCTGGCCAACACCGTTTCGCTGGCCGGACATATCGAAATCGGTGAGCAGTCAGTCATCGGTGGGCACGTGGCGATCCACCAGTTCTGCCGTGTCGGCAAGCATGTCATGATTTCGGGCGGCAGCTTTGTGAACAAAGACATCCCGCCCTACACGATGGTGGCGCGCACCCCCGCGCAATATGCCGGCGTAAACCACCGCGGACTGAAGCGCCGCAGTTTCAGTGACGAGCAAGTCGCTGAACTTCAGCAGATTTATCGCATCATCTACCGCAGCGGGCGCAATATCACACAAGCCCTGGAATACATCGATTCGGAAGTTCCGCAATCGCCCTTGCGCGATGAGGTGCTGGAGTTCGTGCGCTCTTCGCCGCGCGGCATCTGTCGGGGCTACCGCTACATGGAGCGCAATAAATAGCGCAAGCCATCAGGCTGCATCAATCAGTAAAGCAAAATCCATGCTCGGAATATCGCTCAAAGGGGTGGGGAAGCATTACAACAGCCGCTGGGTGTTTCGGGGGCTGGACCTGGACGTCGCGCCCGGCGAACGCCTGGCGATCAAAGGGGCGAACGGCAGCGGTAAATCGACGCTGTTGAGTATGCTCTCGGGTCAGTTGCAGCCCAGCGCCGGTACGGTCACTTGGGCGCTGAAGGGCAATCCTGTTAATAACGACGTGCTCTACCGCCACCTGAGCTGGATGGGCCCCAGCATCGCCCTCTACGATGATCTTACGCTCGACGAGGCCACGGCGCTGCACTTCCGTTTCAAGCGCTGCCTGCTCCCCAAACCCGACGACCTTGCCCAAACGCTGCGCCTGACCGCCCACCGTCACAAACCCCTGCGGGCGTATTCCAGCGGGATGCGCCAGCGTGCGAAAATCGGCCTCGCGCTCTTCGCCGAGAGCGATCTGCTGATGCTCGACGAACCCACGAGCTTTATGGACACCGAGAACGCAGCCTTCCTACACGGGCTCATCGACACGCACATCGGCGATCGCACCCTGGTGCTGGCCTCCAACCAACCCGAGGAGCTCGCACGCTTCGAGCGGGTGGTGAGTTTTTGACAGCCCAGTGTAGAGGGGGAGGGGGATCAATCCATGTTTTTTTACGTTATTAGCAATGGGGTTAAATTTAGATCGATCATGAGCATACTTTCTTTCACAGAAAACAGAATCTTGGAGTTACCTTTTCAGGTCTATCTGAAAATGGACCTTGCCACGCGGAGTAGTATCCGATCAGTGCGCATGTTCAACGATGCTCTTGGTATGAGAGTTCGTGTTGAATTTCGAACTGAAGTTGGGGCTAAAATTGCGCGTAAACGTCTGGGATTGAAGCTCAACAGCGAGGAGTATTCGCCATGAAAGAAGAACATGAAGAGATGAAGCCGATTCATAATGATTTATTTGAATTGGCCAGTAGACAGATGATGCTGCGAGAGCAAGAGCTTGAAATTGAAAAGCAGCACATCGCTGTAGCTAACAAGTTTGGTGACAAAGACATTGAACGTGATATAGTAAAGCATCAGGAGTCTGAAAAGACGAAACGCGACCAAGAGAAAACCAAACGCCAAAGCAACGTTCAGAAGGCAGTCATTGCGGTGCTTCTCATTTTTGGTTGCCTGTTCGTCATCGCTTTATTTGTTCTAAAAGATGAATACACGATTGCCGGCGATGTTTTCAAGGTGTTCCTAGGCGCGGTCGTTGGTTTGTTAGGCGGATATGGTTTAGGGAAATCAAACTTACTGGGCTGATCACACTATACATGTGCGCACGATTCACCGTTAAAGATGTCGCCCCGCTGCTCAAAGAGCGCTTCGGTATTGACATCGCCCCGCTGCCTATCGGCGACAAGGGCTACAACCTGGCCCCAACCGACGCCGCGCCCACCATCCTGGATGCGGCTGATAACCAGTTTTCGATGCTCGAATGGGGCTTCGGCCTACCCACCGAAACGGGTGCGTACAAACCCGTGGTGAACGCCCGCATGGAGACCGTTGACAGCAAGCCGCTGTTTCGCAACAGCTTTCACGAGCAGCACTGCCTGGTACCTGCAGGGGGCTATTTCGAGTGGGAGAAGCAAGCCAGCGC
>CAZTEZ010000240.1:0-5181 GCA_964611815.1 uncultured Bacteroidia bacterium
CGACGCTCAGCAACACCGGGTCGGGTGCGACGAGCGAGGCCGGAATGTTACCGGTGCTGATCGTACAGCCGTTGGCATCGCGGGCATCAATGGTGTAGTTGCCAGCGCCCAGGTTCTGATACAGATTCGTCGTCTGCCAACTGGCACCGCCGTTGATGGTGTACTCATACGGCGGCGTGGCACCACTGACGATGATTTCTATGCTGCCGTCGGTACCGCCATCGCAGGTGGGGTTCAGGAGGTTGGTATCGACTAGCGTCAGCGCGTCCGGTTCGTTGATGGTCGCCTGGCCGTCATCGGTGCAGCCGTTGGCGTCGCGCACCACCAGGTCAAAGGTGCCGCCGCTGAGGCCCGTAAAGCTACCCGTGGGCTGGAAGCTACCGCCGTTGTTGTTCGAGAATTCGTAAGGCGCTGTGCCGCCGGTGGCCGAGAGGCTGATCGAGCCGTCGTTCAAGCCATTGCAGCTGATGTCTTCCACTAGGTCTTGCACGAGCACGAGTGGGTCGGGCTCGGTGATCGTCACAGTGGCGGCGATGCTCACACAGTTGTTCGCGTCGCGCACCGACAGCTGGGTGTAGTCGCCCGGGGCCAGACCCGAGAAAGTCGCGCTGCTCTGCCAAGGCGGATTGCCATCAATCGAGTATTCGTAAGGCGTAACGCCACCACCGGCCGTGATCGTAATCTGCCCGTCGTCGTCACCGTTGCAAGTGATGTCGTTGTCGACAGTGGCCGAAATGGTCAGCGGCGCCGGTTGACTGAGTGTCACCAAACCAAAGACCGTCAGGCAGCCGTTGGCGTCCAGTGCCCGGACGGGGTAGGTGCCCGCGCTCAGGTTCTCGAAGAGCGAGTCCGGCTGATAGGTCGTGCCGTTGTCGATCGAGAACTGGTAGGGCTTCACACCGCCGTCTGCGGTCAGCTGAATATCGCCCGTGGTGTTGTTGAAGCACAGGATATCGGTCGTGAACGCCGTATCAAGCGTAAACGCATCGGGCTCAGAGATGTCTACGACGCGCGGCAGCGAAACGCAGTTGCTGTCGTCGCGCACCACTAGCGTATAGGTGCCTGGCGCAAGGCCAGTAAACACAGAGTCGGTGGTGTTGAATGTTGCGCCGTTGTCAATAGAGTATTCGTAAGCTGGTGGCGCGGGCTCGAACGGAATCCCACCCTCACCGGTCATCGTAATCGCGCCGTTGTCCGCACCATTACAGTCGACGAGCGTCGAATCGAGCAGCACCGCACGCAGGGTGTCGGGCTGCAAGAGCGTAGTATCAATGGCGTCGGCGGTGCACAGGTTCGCATCCCGAAGCAAGAAGGTGTAGTCGCCGGCCGTGAGGTTCGTGAAATCCGGGGTGGGTTGCCAGGTGGTGCTGTTGTCCACAGAGTATTCATAGGGCGGTGTGCCACCCGAACCCGAGGTGAAGATGAGACCGTCCTGGGTGTCGAAGCATTGCAGGTTTTTCGCACTGTCAATCTGACTGGTCACCACAATGACAGGCATAATGTCGATAGCAAACGCTTCAGATTCGCAGCCCTCCTCATCGCGAGCGACGTAGTAGTATGTATCCGCCGGCAGGTCGATGAAATTCGTGCTGGATTGCCACGTGGCGCCACTGTCGATTGAAAACTCATAGTTGCCGGTGGTGATGGTGCCGCCACTCGCGCTCAGGTCGATGGTGCCGTCGTCGGAGTTCGAGCACGTCAGATCGGTGCTATTCACGAGTGTGACCGTTACAGGCGTGGGCTCATCAACCGTGATGTTTTGAGGACCGGCCACACAACCCGAATCGTCCTGCACGACAATATCATAGCTGCCGCCATCCAGGTCTTCAAACGTATTGCTCGCCTGGAAATTCGAACCGTTGTCAATCGAGTACTCAAGCGGTGGCCAACCGCCGGTGGCGGTGATTACGATCTCGCCCGTAGAGTCGTCAGCACACGTAAGATCCGTCACCGCGATGTCGCTGATCGCCAGTAGGGGCGGCTCTTCGATGACCATGTCGTCGAGCGTGATCAGTCAGCCGTTGCCGTCGCGCACGCGCAACTGATAAGTATTCGGTGTCAGGTTCACGAACTGCGAGTCGGCGCTCCAACTCGTGCCCCCGTCAATGCTGAATTCAACGGGATCCGTACCGCCGACACGCGTGAAATAAATCAGGCCGTCGTCGTCGCCGAAGCAGCGGATGTCTTTCGACAGTAGCGTATCGGCCGTAAAGACCGGCGCAGCGATAATGTCAATGGCAATCGGGCCGTCTATACACCCATTGTCGTCTTGCACAAAGGCCTGGTAAGTACCACTCGGTAGGTCGTCGAAACTGCCGCTGCCCTGATAATTCACGCCGTCGAGGCTGAATTCGTAGGGTGCCGTGCCACCCGTGGCGCTCAATTCAATCTCACCATCCTCTATGCCAAAGCAGCTTTCGTCGACTTTGCTGTCGAAGCTCAAGGTGAGGTCCGTCGGCTGGTCGATGGTCGTCAGCACCGGCCCCACCGTACACAAAGAGTCGTCGATGATTTGCACCGGATAGTCTCCAGCAGTCAGGCCCGTGAAGGTGTTGCCGGGGTCGTAATTCGTACCGGCGTCAATGCTGTACTGAATCGTGCCCGAGCCACCGCTGGCGATGATCTCAATCTCGCCCGTCGTAGCGCCCTGGCAGTCAACGTCTGTGACGATGATGTTGTCGATCAGCAGTTCATCGGCATCTTCAACGACCGTTGGTAGCGGGCCAACCGTGCAGCCGCTGTCATCTTCAATCACTACGTCGTAGTTGCCCGGTGAAAGCGGATCGAAGAGCGAATCACTCTGAAAGTTGGCGCCGTTGTCAATCGAGAAAGACAGCGGGAGCGTGCCACCCGTGGCCGTGACTTTAATCGCGCCATCGTCGTCGCCAAAGCAGGTTTCGCCCTTGACCCATTCCACGCTGGCAATCAGTTCGGCGGGCTCGGTAATCGTGAAGACGATATCATCCGTACACAGCGAGTCGTCGCGCACGGTGATGGTATACGTGCCCGGCGCGAGGTTGTCGAATGTCGGATCGGCGCTAAAGGGCCCGCCGTCGATATTAAACACATAGGGCGCGGTGCCGCCTACGGCCGAGACGGTCACTTCACCGTCGTTGGCACCGAAACACGACACGTCTTGCTCTTCGTCGATAATTACCCCCAGCGCACCGGGAGCCGACAAGGCAAGCGGGCGTGGCGGAATGGTGCAGCCGTTGGTGTCGCGAACGATGACCGTGTAGTTGCCCTCCGCGAGATCTTCGAAGAGGCTGTCCGGGCCATACGTCACCCCGTTGTCGATGGTGAACTCTAGTGGGCCGCTCTCTGCGGGGCTGTTGGCGACGCTGATGTCAATAAAGCCGTCGTCGGAACCGTTGCACTGCAAGTCTTTCGTCTCGATGCTCACCGAATCGTCGTAGAGATTGATGTAGAGCACCACATCCTTGGTGTAGTCTGGCGTTGAACAGGAGTCTATGATCTCGAACGTCAGCGTGGAAGTGGTGTCCAAACTGGCGATACTGACGGTATTGGTGTCCGAAATCACAACGCCATCCAGCAGCCAGGTGTGGTCTTTGTTCTCAGCAATACCGCCCAAAATGGCAGGCGACAGGTTGACGGGCGCGCCCTCGCACACAAACAAGGTGTCGGGGAGGTCGGTGCTGAGGGTGTCGACATCGCGTATGACGAGATTTAACCGAACGGAGTCAGGCGTACCCGTGGTGTCGCAATCTGGAATCGGGATGCGGATCTTGAGTGTGTCTGGCACCGGCTCGGTTACACCATCGAACAGTGGCTCGACGGGCACTGTAACCTGATCGACACCAGTGGGGAAAGAGACGACTGTGGGCAAAGGCACGTAGTCCACCCCTGGGGTGGCATCTCCGGAGTAAAAAATGTCTACGTCTACGGGGCCTGAAGTACCAACCGGACGGTCGACTGTAAAGAAGCTGTTGGCAGACGTGCAGCCTTCAAAGTAGATCAAATTACCATCCGCATCTGTCTGGTCTGACGAACCAGCGAGACCTGGCGCACCGAAGCTGCCGGCTTCCAGAAACACGCCAGTGTCGAAAGCTTCATCAACGACGTCGCCTACTTTAAACTCAATGAGATAGGTATCGCAGGGGTTGACGGTCGCCCGGACGGGCAGCACCACGGAATAGCCGTCAAATCCAAAATCGGTGTTGTTGATGCCGTGCGGTTCTGCTGGGCACTGGGTAACGTATTGATCGCTGTTGCTGACGTAGAACTGCGAGTTATTCAGGATGTTGATCGTCGGGATGCTGACAATTTCTGTCGTGAAGGTCGGGATGGTAATGTCGTTCGGCACCAGAGCCAGGTTGGTTTTTCCGCCATAGGTGCCAGCAGTCTTTGGTCCGCTGAGAAAAAAAGCGAACAAGTCATTGAAATTAGACCCTCCTGGGTCTGCACAACCGGCGGCAAATTCCTCGTATTCGTCAGATGCGAATATGTAGTTGAACTGAAGGATGTCATTTTTAGGCACAAACTCGAAGCGGAGCACGGCTGCGTCATTAATTGGATTCCCATTTGGCTCAAGCGCTGCGAGATCTGGATCGCTGTCATTAAACGGAAAGCCGACATCGAAATCGATGACATCGCCAGGCACTGCGTTGTCAATGTCGCTCACCCGGCCGGTCGTCAGCACCACGCCGTTAGTGATCCCGATGTTGGCAGCGTTGCCAGTGGCGACGAAACTACCAAACTGGTTGTTGTTGCCATTGGCGAATTGGGCAGAACCGGGGACGATTTCAATACCGGGGCCTGCAAACTGGTCAACGAGCTGCTGTGCGGTGAGGCCACCCGTGACGGTCACCTGGGCGTTTACAGTTTGCGAAAAACAAAGCATCAGGCAGAGCGTGCCAATGCTGACAAACAAGCGGGACATAGTCTTCAAGTAAGCGTGTAGGTTGAAATAGGCGTGTTCCCGAAGGTTACGGTTTTTAAGCCGCAGCGGAATCGTATACTTTGGGCAATTCTCGCATTTCACCCGCCAGATTGGGCAGTTGGGCGAACACCTAGGCGTTTGAGCAGCTGCGCCACGATGAATCCGGCAATGAGCAGCCACAAGCCCCAGGCAGCGGCCACGAGCGCCATATCGGGCTCGCCGGCGAAAAAGTTGAACACCAACACCAGACCAAGCCCCGCGTTTTGGATGCCAGTTTCGAT
>CAZTEZ010000241.1:0-5158 GCA_964611815.1 uncultured Bacteroidia bacterium
TGACGCAGATGGCGACCAGCGAATGGCTGTCCGATGACATGGCGTACTCCTCCTGCCATCAGCGCCGAAACCCTGACCCCCGAACAGGAAGCCCTGCTCGCCGAGCTGGAGCCGCTGCTCGCGTGGCGGGTGTTCTACCGCTACTTGGAAGCCTGGCCCGTGGCGGCCGCCGAGCGTGGCAACAGCGAGCAGCTCTCGAGCACGCTCGGCTATCTGCAAGTGGGCAGTCGCCGGCTCGATCGCACGTCGGCGCTGGGTTTGGCCAGCGCGCGTTGCACGCTCTACGCCGAGCAGTTTGAGCGTTGGCTCGCTGACAACTACAGCACGCTGGTTTGTCTAACGGAGCCCAACAGTTGTTACGACGACTTTACTTTCACGGGCTTAAGCGGGAGCGCCTCATGAGCTTGCCGTTTTTTCAAGCCATTCAACTGATTTGGCACTGGTGTCAGCTACGGCTGGCACCCATTGCCGCTGGCGGGTGGTGGTGGTGGCTGCTGTTGGCGCTGGGCATCTCACTGAGCGGGTGCAAATCGCGCTGGGTGCCACTAAGCAACACCACCACCAGCGAAACCAGCGTTGTTTCGCGCGATACGCTGGTGAATGTGCCCGCACTGCGCTACCGCCATGTGTTTGACACGCTGCCGCTGCATGTGCCCATCTTCGCCACGGACAGCAGCCAGAATATCGCCCTTCAGCTCACCCGACGGCCCCATGGACTGGAAGCTCGCGTGAATGTGCAGGAGCGCCAAATGCTCATCCCCCGCAGCAGCATCACCCACACCGATACCGTACGTATTGAGCGGCTCATCGGGCAGCCACCAGGGTCTAAACAGAATTGGTGGCAGCGCCTGTGGCCGGGGGCGCTGTTGGGGGCGCTGGTGGTGCTCGGGCTGCGTTTGCTACTTAAATGAAAAAGCCGTCTGCACACCTGCAGACGGCTTTCTTTTTGGGTGTGCTAAGCATCTGTCAGCTGTTACTCTTTAATCATGCGCATGTAGCGGCTTTGGCCACCCACAGTGATGCGCAGCATGTATACACCCTCGGCGTAGTCTTTGATGTCGATAGGATACACTTGGCCGGGGTTCACGGTCATCGTGTGCTTCTCGATGTGCTGGCCGACCACATCGTAGACGTCCAGGTTCAGATCCTCGCGCAAGGGGCCGTTGTAAATGATCTGGAAATACGTCTCGGCGGGGTTGGGGTACACCGATACTTGTTCGACAAGCTGCGACACATCGCTGATCGGCTTGCGGCTGGAGGTGCCATCTACGATGACCACTTCGCCAGTTACTGTCGTGCTGCAGGGGCCGTTCGAGACGGTGAGCGTCACGGTTTTTACGCCCGTTGTGCTGTAGCTGATGACCTTTTGGCCCACGCCGGAGGCGTTCGGGAAGGGCAGGGCATCGCTGCCGAAGCTCCAGGTGGCGTTTTGCGGATTGGGTTCAGCGTTGTAGTTGACGGCGAAATCAGAGTTCACCACAAACGTGTCGGGTATTTGCAAGCTCACGACGGGCTCTTCGCCAACCACCACATTGGTGGTGTCGCCGTAAGTGCAACCAGCTGGTGTGGTGACCTGCACAGAATACACGCCGCTTTCGTCGACGGTAATCGAGGGCGTAATCTCACCGTTGCTCCACAGATGATCGACACCTGCGAGCCCGGTTTCCAGCGTCAGCGGATTGCAGGCCACGGTTTGTGCGGGCGTGATATCTAAAGTCGGGACCGTGTTAGCCAACACCTCGATGGTGTCTTGCGCATTGTAGCCACAGTTATACGTAACATTCACGAAATACGTACCCGGTGTGGTTACCGTGATGCTGGGGCCATTCTCGCCGGTGCTCCATACCTGCGTGCCCTGGTTGATGCCGGTGCTGAGCGTCAGGCTCTGACCGCACAGCGGCTGGTCGGCACCCAGATCAACGTCTGGCACGTTGTTGATGACGATATTAACCTCATCGTAAACTTGGCAGCCGGTGTTGGTGTTGGTGGCAGTCAGGCCATAGGTGCCGCTGCTACCGATGAAAATCGAAGACAGGCTCTGGCCGGTGCTCCAGTTGAACGTGTAGGTGTTGGGCGAGAGGCCAGTCGTCAGCTCATAAATGGGCGCGCAGATGCTGGTGTCTGGGCCCAGCCCCAACGAGAAGGGGTTCTGCTTGCTGAAAAAGACCGTATCGGTAGCCTCGCACCCAAAGGCGCTGCTGACTGTCACGCCATACGAACCGCCGACTTGTGGAGTAATGGTCTGCGTGGTCGCGCCGGTGTTCCACAGATAGCTGGCACCCGAATTGGCGTTGCCGGCATCGAAGGTCAGGAACTCGCAAGAGCTCTGAATGGGGTCGCCCAAGTCAACAACCGGCGTGCCGAGATACACGGCCGTGATGCTGTCTGTGGCCACGCAGCCACCGGGCTCGCTCACGTTCACGGTGTAAGTCACGGTATCAGCCTGCGTGCTATTGGCATTGGGCGCAGCTGCCGTAATGCTGGGGCCACTGCCGGGGTTGTTGCCCGCAGAAGAACTCCAGGTATGCAAAAAGTTGGGCGAGCCAGACAAGCCCGTGCTCAGCTGCAGCACGTTCGAGTTACAAATGGCGGTGTCGGGGCTGCCCAAATCGAATACGGGGCCCGGCTCTACTTCGATGAACCACTCATCGGTCAGCGTGGCGCCACAGCCGTTTGTAACGATGACGCTGATGTCGCCGGTGGTCGAAATCGTGGGGTTGGCGCTCGTCGAGCCGTTCGACCAGGTAAACTGCTGCGTGGGGTCCAGGTTGCCCGGGGCGGGCTGCCAGAAACCGCACACGGCGATGGTGTCTTCGGCCGGGAAGGTCGGCACACCCGGGGCGGTGATGTTCACGACGTCGGTGGCGGTGCAGCCGTTGGTGGTCGTTACGGTCACGCTCAGCGGCTGCTCGGTAGATGTAATGGAAACGGCCGGGCCGGTCTCGCCGTTCGACCACGCATAGCTCACGGCGTTGGGGTCAAAGGCGTTGAGCAAGTAGGGTGCGCAGATGGTCGTATCGGGGCCCAGCTCCAGGTTCGGAATTTCGACATTCACGATGTAGGGCTGTAGCGCAGTGGGGCAAGAGGTTTTTGACAAATGCCAGTCGAAGAGCACAAGGCCGTCTGTAGACCCTGAAGAGCTGTTGCTGGTAATTTCAATAAAGCCCGCCACGTCGATGGGTAAGAGGCTGACCGTGGACAACTCGAACAAATCGACTGAGCCCGAGAGATCAATCGTGTAATTGGTGCCGGGGGTAAGGTCGGCACCGACGGGTACGAAAAACTGGCCGGTGTTATTGAACGTCTGCGTGGACGTGAAGAGTTGGTTGCCGGAAGGGTCGTTCAAAGTGAGTGTGAAAGTGCCGTCATCTTCCACGAAAATCAGCACAGAATCCAGACTGACTGACTGGTTGACATCGAAGGTGATGCCGTTGGAGGTCAGTGCATTATTGGACCCAGAGCCGGGCGTTTGCGGGCCGCCACTCACTACTGTAACACTGCGCTGCGCGACGTAAAACGTATCTGTTTGCGTCAGCGTGGGCGTTACATAGAAGTTGCCGATGCCATCGGGCTCGCCACCGGTGGGTGCTTCGTACCACACGAGCTCAACGCCGGGGTTGCCGTCGGGGAAGCCCTGCAGAATAACGGGCAGTGAATCGCAAATGGTGGTGTCGCGATCGAAGGCGGGCAAGGGGCCGGGGCGGTCGTCGTCGAGCGTCACACTGGTATTGAGCGTGTTGTTTGCCGGGTTTTGGTCGGCAGCCCATGTGATTTCAGCATCCAGATTAAAGGTGCCGCCATCATACATATCAATCGGCCCAAACTGCACCTGCACCACGCTGCCTGGGGGCACTGGGCCAGGCACCGTAGTGGTGTAAGTACCGGTTGCGGCACCGCTGACCGTCAGTTCAAAGTCAATATTCGAAGCAGGGTCTAATCCCGAATTGATGGCATTGAAAACCACCACCTGAGAGCTGTCGCCACAGCCGCCATCCACCGGCGCGTCTAGGCTCACCAGGTCGAAATCGTTCGGGACCGGAACAAACGGTGTGAAAGTCCACATGTTCTGGTCATCCAGGGAGTTGCCCGCCGGCGTACTGCTGTTGGTCTTATCTGGGTCGTGGCTGTCGGTGGCCATCACGGCAGTCGAGCTATTCAGTTGCACACCGATCGTGGCGTTGTCAATGGGGTTGCCGACATCTGTCCAGGCATCGACGACGTACACGTTGTTCGTGCCTTCTTCCAGAATTACGCGTGTATACTGGAAATCGTTGCCGTCGTTCAGGCAGCCGTACGTCCAAGAGTGCCAAATGATAACGAAATAGCGGTTAGGGGCCGTTCCATAGGTGCCGTAGTACATGCCACCGTTGCCAGAGCTCGTGCCAGTTTCCGGGCAGCTCCAAACGGCCGCAATGGTGTTGTCGGGCAAGTCTGCGCTGGGCAATGCGCCGTTCGTTACCGTCGGAACTGGCCCGGTGGGGTTCGAGAACGTCACCAGTCCGTTTTCGGCCACCCATACATCGGTGACCGCATTGCCATAAAATTCAAACGGAAATGGCAAGGTGTAGGGCCCTTGCCAGGTATTGCTGCCCACGCCTGCACTACCCACGATCAGGGTGGTGTTTGTCAGGTCGTCGTCCTCAGTCCAGGTCCAAGGCTGGGGCTCGGTGGCGCTATTGTCGAACGTGAACGTATAGCTCGATTGGGCGTTTAGCATGGCGAAGGTCAACATCAGAAGACTCACCAGGGACAGGCGTAGAGCGAATTTCATAGGGTCGGCTTTCAGTACAGTTACGCGCAGCAGAGACTCAGCCCATGCTACGACAGATCTAAAGTTAAGGCTTAATTGCCTGAGTTTAAAGTTTATGGCTTAAACCCGCGAAAAATAGGCCCGAACCGTCGGATACGCTGCCGGGTAAGCATCTGTCGGCGTAGTCATCTTTCGCATTTTGCAGTCCGTTTGCCCACAGGCTTTGGCCGCTTGCGCCAAATTCTGTTCTTTCGCAGGCTGACAAACCAAGCGATAGAAGTTACCCCATTTAACTAGCTGACTGAAAACATGTTCCGCCAAAGCGCCCTGCCCGACGAGCACTTCATGACCCAGGCCCTGCAAGAGGCCGAGCGCGCCTTCGACGCTGGCGAGGTGCCCATCGGGGCC
>CAZTEZ010000242.1:0-5145 GCA_964611815.1 uncultured Bacteroidia bacterium
ACGTAAAAGCGTTTTAACGCGAGTGGCGAAGTTACAAAACTGCCACGGAATAACGCGCAGCCAGACGGCTATTTAAACCAGAAAGCACTTGTGATCACTTCGAATCAGGTGTTCGGGTCTGCTATTGCATGCTGCTTTCCAGTCGCTCGAGCACGGCCATCACCTCTTCCGGCTCGGCGCGTTTGCGGTAGTCGGCATCCAGAAAAGCGTACTCCACGGTGCCGTCGGGGGCGATGACGTAAGTGGCGGCCAGCGGCAGTTCGTCGGCACCGCCCTCGTAGTAACTCTGGAAGTTCGCACCTTTGTTGTAGTAGGCCAACACCTTGTCGTTGAGCTTGAACACAATGTTGTAGAGCTTCGCCACGCGGTTGTTCTTATCGCTGAGCACCGTAAACGCCAGCTCGTTCTTCTCTTTGGTCGACAGCGAGCTGTCCGGCATTTCGGGGCTAATGGCCACGAAGGTCGCCCCCAGCGTTTCGATTTTGTCCATGCGGTGCTGATAGGCGCGCAAAGTCAGGTTGCAGTACGGGCACCACCCACCGCGGTACCAGTTGAGCACCACCGGACCCTGCTCAAGCAGTTCGTATAGCTTCACAGGCTCGCCAGCAGCGTTGGGTAGTGTGAAATCCGGCGCTTTGTCGCCGACGTTAACGGCATTTTTGATCAGCGGGCTCTGCTGCACTTCGGCGATGCCCTGCTCGTAAACCTGTTTCTTCTCGGGGTCGGCTTTCTCGTTGAAGGCCGCTTGCTTTTCAGCGAGTTGCTCACCGAGCGAGGCGAGTGTGTCGGCTGGTGCGGACTCTTGCGTAGCACTGGTGTCTGAGCTCTCAGATTGAGTTGCCGACTGGTTGTTATCCGAGCAAGCGCTGAGACCGAGCAGGCAAATACAGATGAAGCTGACGTATATGAGGATCAGGTATCGCATTTGAGGAACAATTACTGTTGTCAATGCTACCAAAAAATCTGACACCGGGTGTTAAGCGCCGATGAAGTTTGCCTCACCCGTTTTTGTAGCGTTATTTGCCGACGATTCACACCTCGAACTGCAACTACTCTATTATGCTGATCGACGAAACCGAGATTCGCGTGCGCTATGCCGAGACCGACCAGATGGGCTACGTGTACTACGGCAACTACGCGACTTACTTTGAGGTCGCCCGAACGGAAAGCATTCGGCGCATCGGGCTGACGTACAAAGAGATGGAGGTCGAGCACCAGACGATGCTCCCGGTCGCACGGATGGAGATCAGCTACAGGGGCCCGGCGAAATACGACGACCACCTGCGGGTGGTCTCGCGCCTCGCTGAAATCCCGACGGGGGCGAGCATCACCTTCGAACATGAGGTGCACCACCCCGAGCGCGGCCTGCTCGTGGAAGGCATGGTGAAGCTGGTGTTTGTCGATGCGCAAACTATGCGGCCCAAACGTGCCCCGGCGTTCTTTTTGGAGAAGCTGCAAAAGGTTTGGTCAGAAAACACGTGAGGATTTACACCGCCAGTTTGTTGGTCATTTATAACAGATCGCAAGAACAACAGCTCGCTAGCACGCGCAAGTAATGGCGAAACAAAGATTTAAGCATATCAAACAACGCTTCAGGCGAATGAAGCTGTTGTTTCAACGCCAGGTGTTATTGCCACTAACGCGCTTTGCACAACACCGTTCGCTGCCATTCAGCGGCGGTGCCAAGCTCTTCGACATCTTCATGATGTTTCGCCGGAGCCTGACGTTTGGCGACTTCGACCTGCGCGCGTATGCCATGGCCTTCAACTTCTTTCTGGCCATCGTTCCGGCGCTCATTCTGGTATATGCGCTCATTCCGTTCTTGCCAATCCCCAATCTCGAGGTGCAAATCACGGCTTTTGTTGAACGGGTGCTGCCCAGCGACATCGCTGGTTTCATGACGCGCATCGTGCACGACACGTTTGAGGATAGCAACATCGGCGTGCTATCGGTCACCACCATCACGGTCTACGTGTTCATCCGGCGGGGTATACTTGTGATTATCAAGTCGTTTAATGCAAACAAAAAAGTAGAAGAAGATCAGTTTTTGAGCCGCAGCTTCTTCAAGCAAGAAGTCACGATATTAAAAATACTGCTCACGCTCATTACGATTTTTCTGGCCTCAATCGTGCTCAATGGCGTCGCTTCGTCCCTTTTGGACAACCTACTCAATTTACTGAACGCCAACAAGCTGATTACCAAATGGCTGATTAAAACTGTAAGCTATATCGTCGGGCTGATCACCCTGATATTCGGGCTGTCCGTGATTTATCGTCAAGCCCCCGCCGTGCAAAAAAAATGGAAACGGCTGAATCCTGGCGGGCTCGTCGCGGGTGTGCTGCTCTTCATCGCCCAGCTGCTGATTGGCACATTTCTGGAAGCCTTCGAAAATGTCAACAAGATCTTCGGCTCGCTTAGCGCGCTGATCATCTTCATGCTGTGGCTCTACTGGCAATCGATCGTACTGCTGCTGGGTTTTGAGCTCAACCTGAGCATACGTCGGGCCAGGCACATCGACCAGCACCGCAAGAACCCCGTGATAGCGGGCGAGTCGACAGTGCCCACCCAGAATGGGGCCCAAGAGCAGCAACAGACTGACAGCTGAGCAGCTATTCGCAACCTTCTGGCATAAATGCCTGCAGCTTTCGCACACTTCCCTTATCTTTAGCGGAAGTATATCTGCGTAATTCGCTTCTGCTTTTCTGCTATTATGAAGAACCTGTACGCCCGCCCGCTGTTCTGCCCTGCTCGCATCCAAATTGGCTCCCTACCCGTTTTAGCGGCCTTTTTGCTCAGCCTTTTCGGTTTCGCCATTCAGTCCGCATCGGCCAGCCACCTCTCGGCCGGTTACATCACTTACGAAAAAGTGCCCGGCAACAACCGCATCTATCGGGTGCAGTTGTATTTGTACCGCGATTGTGGTGGTATTGATTTGCGAAATAGCTCGCAGACCATACGCATCACGAACGTTTGCGGTGGCAACAGCGTCACACGCAGTTTGCCGTTCAGCCAACAACCCTCGATTAATGCCCAGGGAGAACCCAACCCCAACGAGGTGAGCCCCACTTGTCCGGGTTCCAGCACGACTTGCCAGGGTGGCAGCGAACCAGGCTACGAAGAATTCTATTATGAGTTTGAGTTCGATCTCAACGACATCGATCCGGGTGGCACGTGCAACGATTTCGTGTTCTCGTACGACAATTGCTGCCGCAACGACGCCATCAATACGATTTCGAGTCCCAGCAACGCCTCGATGTACATCGAAACCACGCTGAATACAGCACTCGGTGGTAACACGGGCATCAACTTCCCCGGTCTCGATATTTCTTACGTCTGCAACACGTCAGGCACCTTGCAACTGCAGATCAACAGCTCTGCCGACGAACCCGATGGCGACTCGATTCAGTACCAGTTCGTTACGCCGCTGGACGCACCCGGTACGCCAGTTAACTACCTCGCCCCCTATTCTGCCACTAACTTCGTAGATAATAGCGGTGGCATAACACTTTCAGACAATGGCATTATCACTGTTTCGCCTACAGTTGCGCCCTTAACCAGTATCTACGGCTTGCGGGTAACCGAACTGCGCGAAGATGGTATAGGCAACTGGGTGCCAGTATCCACGACGTTGCTCGATCAGCAGGTGATTGTCTTCCAGCCGCCCTCCGGCACCAACTGTTCGCCGCCGGCGGAGCTATCCGGCCTGAACGGGCTATTTGGCAATAATGCGGTGTTTACAGATACCGCTTGTGGTGGCAACCTGTTCAACTTTACAATCGCCACCCAACCACAGCCCGGCGAAACCATTACGCTGACACCCAGCTTCCCGAACAACACCACGAATCCGATCAACTTCACTGTGAACGGACAAGGTGGGCCCTCTCCCAGTATCGATATTACCTGGCAGTCGGATCCTGCTGATGGCAATCAGACGATCAATTTTGAGATTGAGTCCGAAAACGACGACTGCCCCTACGTTGCCAAAAGTGTGACCAGCTACAGCTTGTCTTTGCAGACCGGCTACATTGTTAACCTGGATGCCCAGGCGGTTTGTCCCGGCGACCAAAGTACGATTACGGCTAATGTCACTGGCGATTTCATCCCGCCGCTCACGTATGCATGGGCGGGCGTTTCGCCCGTTCCGCCGAATACGTCGACCTCGGCAAGCGAGACCTTCCCGCTGCCCGGACAGTATCCGGTGAGCGTCACGGTCTTAGATGGCGCTGGTTGCGAATTGACGCAGACCATTAATGCAGAGGTCTTCCCCGAGCCGGCCGAGCTGCTCGTCTCGCCCAACAACGCGATTCTGTGCGATGGCGGCAACCTCGCCCTCAGCACCAGCCCGGCCGCTGGTGGCACCGGGCTTTCTGCAACCCCCAACTGGAGCTGGACGCCCACGACGGGCCTCAGCGCCACGAATATTCCGAACCCGATTCTGAATACTTCCGGGCTCTCTTCTGGCAACGCGACCTACACCGTGACGGCCGAAGACGCCAACGGCTGCACGGCCGAGGGCGAACTAAACCTGTTCATCGCCCCGCCGCCCCCGGTGGCGGAGTGCAACGTGCTTTACGTGGCCACGCCTGCCGATGGCGGTGCGCCCACCAATGCGGGTACGAAAGTCTCGCCGCTGACGCTCTTTGAGGCGCTGCTGCAATCGCGTTGCAACAGCACGCACATTCGCATCGCGGCTGGTCTGTATACGACCGACTCAGCCATTACTGCGCTGACGGACAATGTCATTCTCGAAGGCGGTTACGAGCCGGGCAACGACTGGACGAAATCGAACACGGCGCAGACGATCATTCGCCGCACGCGCCAAAACTCGCAGACCGTGCCCAACAACCACCTCATGGCGTTTAATCTGAACTCGGTTCAGGGCTTCCGTTTGCAGGATTTGAACATCGAGACGGAAGACCTGACTGAAGCCGACAACGGCTTGGCCGCGACGGCTTACGGGGTGTATATGAACAACTGCTCAGGTTACGAGATTGTGCGATGCCGCATCTTGCCCGGCGATGGTACACGCGGTCAGGATGGCGCGCCTGGCTTGCCCGGTGGCATTGGTGCTAACGGTGGTAATGCCTCTGGCCGGACTGGGGGGACAGGCGGAGGTACAGGGCCTGCAGTGGGCGGCAATGGCGG
>CAZTEZ010000243.1:0-5090 GCA_964611815.1 uncultured Bacteroidia bacterium
GCAGCGGCAGCGTCTGGCGCTCGCCCGGGCGGTCTACTGCAACCCCAGCGTGCTGGTGCTTGATGAGGCTACTTCTGCACTCGACACGGCTTCGGAGCGCCTCGTGCAGGAAGCTTTGGAGCGGTTGATGGTCGGGCGCACGAGCATCGTCATTGCCCACAGACTCAGCACGATCTTGAACGCCGACGAGATCGTCGTATTCAGCGAAAACGGCCACATTGTCGAACGTGGCACCCATGAAAGTTTACTCGAAAAGGGTGGCGCCTATAAGCGTTACTACGAACAGCAATTCGGCGAGAAGCTGTGAGTTCAGCCCAAAAGCACCGTCTGGCCGCGTTGACCGAGTTGTTCCAGGCGTTCGAGGATCGTTTCGGGCGAATTGCCCAGCTCAGTGAGCGTATTGACGAGCACTTGCTTGGCCTTGCTGCCGGCATCAGTGTCCAGGTTATCTGGGGTGGTGCTCAGTTGACGAAGGATGGCGGTGGAAGTGGAGGAGGTGTTCATCGTGAGGAACTTATGTTGGTCGGAAGGTGGTCGATAAATGCGTGAAAATCTTGCGCTTAGGGCAAACCCAGACTGCGTGCGGGCGCATGCTTAGGCCAAAGTACGTAGTTTTTATAGCAATGGTTTCTATGTGACCACGTTAAATTCTGCACGGCGCTGGATCTGAAAAAAGACGCGCCTGTTGGCGACTAAAACCGCCTGCTTATCGTTATTTTGATGCTATGCGACAACGATTTCTTGTCATACTTTTGATGCTGAGCGTGTTGGCCCCACTGGGCCTTCGCGCCAACAAGCTGTTGATTCCGATGGACATGAGCCAGAGCAACCACCTGAAGGCCTACGGCGTGGCCTACTGGGTTCTGGCGCAGGGCGTGCCGGTCGACTGGCTGCTCAACTACCGCGGTGGTAGCTTTGCTATTGATTATTACAAACGCTTTGAAGAAGAGCTGCTTACGCGTGGTATTAGCTACGAAAAAGTGGCCCTCGGCAGCTACAACGGTATCCTTGATCAGATCAAGTCTGAAAGCTCGAACCAGGATGCGGTGAAGCTCGAGAAAGAGCCACGCATTGCGGTGTACTCACCCAAATCAGCGATGCCCTGGGACGATGCTGTGACGATGGTGCTCACCTACGCCGAGATTCCCTACGATGTCATCTACGACACCGAGGTTATGGAAGACACGCTCGCGACGGGTTACTACGACTGGCTGCACCTGCACCACGAGGACTTCACGGGGCAATACGGCAAGTTTTACGCAAGCTACCACACCCGCGACTGGTACAAAGAGCAGGTGCGCGAGAACGAGCAGATTGCCAGCAAGTTCGGCTTCAAGAAAGTCTCGAAACTGAAGCTGGCCGTGGCACAAAAGATCAAAGCTTATGTCAAAGAAGGTGGCTTTCTGTTCGCGATGTGCTCGGCGACAGACTCTTACGACATCGCTTTGGCAGCGCAAAACACCGACATCTGCGAACGCATGTACGATGGCGACCCCAGCGAGCCGGGCTATCAGAACAAGCTCGACTACTCCAAGTGCCTCGCTTTCGAGAACTTCATCATCGAACCCAACCCCTTACAATACGAATACTCCGATATCGACGCGACTCACCACCGCAAGGTGCCCAAGAACATCGACTACTTCACGCTCTTCGAGTTTTCAGCGAAATGGGACCCCGTTCCTACCATGCTCTGCCAGAACCACACCCTGACTGTCCCGGGTTTCATGGGCCAAACGACGAGCTTCAACAACGCTCGCATCAAACCGGATGTGCTGGTGATGGGGCAGTTGAAATCGGCCAGTGAGGCGCGCTACATTCACGGCAATCATGGCAAGGGCATGTGGACGTTCTACGGCGGGCACGACCCGGAAGACTATCAGCACTTCGTCTACGAAGACCCAACCGACCTGAACTTACACCCCAATTCGCCAGGCTATCGCTTGATTCTGAACAACGTGCTCTTCCCGGCAGCGCGCAAGAAAAAGCGCAAGACCTGAACCGCTCGGTTTCATTGTCTTTTTCGGATTCTCATTGGCGCAGTAACTATTGCGCTGCGAATTCGTATATTCGCTTACCAACCCACCCAACACACTGAGTTAACGCCTTATGTGGAAACGTTTCGTACGTGCAATTAAAGCCCTGTTCGGCGGTGCCGTGCAGGCCATCGAAGACCCGAAGCTCATTCTGGAGCAGAACATTCGTGAGCTGAACGACCAGGTACCGAAGATGAACGAGAGCATCGCGACGGTGAAATCCAGCGTGATTATGCTCGAAAAAGACGTGGCGCGCCAGCAGAAAGAACACGATACTTTGGTCAGCAAGATCAAAGCGGCCATCCAAAACGGCCGGGATGAAATTGCTGCCAATTTCGCGCTGCGCTTAGAGTCCGTTAAGAGCAACCTTGCAGAAACCAAGCAGGAGCTTACGCAGGCCGAGCGGGCGTACGAGAAGTCGCTCGAGGTGAAGAAGGCCTTCATGAAAGAGCGCGAGCGAAAAATCAAAGAAGCGCAAGATGCCCTGCGTGCCCACGAGCGTTCGAAGTGGCAGTCGCGTATTGCTGACACGATGGAGTCTTTTGAAGTCGGTGGCTTGGACCAGACGCACGACGAAATGGTCACCCGCCTGAACGAGAAGACCGCCAAAAACGAAGCCCGCATCGAAATGGCCGTCGACTCGCTCGACACCGAGTCGATAAAGCTGGAAGAAGAGGCCGAGAACCTGCGGGCGATGGACCTCGTGAACCAGTACAAAATGGAGATGGGCGTTGGCGCTGAAAGCGCCGACACCCAAACCACGAACACCGAAGAAAAGGAGCAGGAAGGCTAAGCCATTCCTTTTCAATAGTTTGAAATGACCGAGGACGGCAAAAAACTCAGCGGAGCCGAAGAGCGCGAGCGCCTGAAACAGGCCTACCTGAAAGAGCTACGCCTTCGGAAACAGTTTTTGCAGAAAATGCGCAGCGGGCGACAGCTCGGGCGCATCGCCAACGAGCTGGAAAATATGGTCTCGATGCAGGACGATGACACCGATGAGTGGATTCGCAAGCTGGAAGAAGGCGCTGCTATTGATAAGGCCAAGCTGGAAATTGCGTTGGAAAAAATGCGCATGACCGACCTCAACGACATTTCGTGCACTGCCGAACTCGGAGAATCCCCGACTGAAACTCAGCAGCAACCCGCTGCCAAGCCGAAATCCAAAGCCGAACAGGCGCAGGATGCCCTCACAAAGTTCATGATGGAAGAGGGCCTCACAGACTACCTGCCCGAGCAGAAGAAAACGCTGGGCGGTGGACTCGAAGAAGCTACCGGCACCAAAAGGACACTTGGTATCGAGCTCGAAGATGCTGATGCAGAAGCCCCGCTTAGCCAGGACACGACACCCGAAGCTGGCACCGATATTGCTACGGCAGATACCGAACAAGACACACAATCAGACCCTGAATCCGAACGATAAACTATGCGATTTTTAACCACCCTCTTAGCGACGCTGCTGCTGGCCACCACCCTCAGCGCTCAGGATTACACCCACACAAACGAGCAGTTTGAAGACATGAGCGCCGAATTCACGGCCATGGAGAAAACCTTCACCATGAAGCTCGGCGACAAGGAGCTGATGCTCATGAAGCCCGCCAGCTACCAAATGCCGGACATGATTGCGTTCATCGACAAAGTCAACCAAAGCCTGGATAAGCCGATGACCGCCAAGCAGCTGCTCTTCGCGATTGATGCCCTGCAAAACTGGCAGATGAAAGAACCACAATTAGCAAATACCAAAGTGATCGACGAATACGTAAACGAAAAAGGCTTCGAGAAGCACGAATCCGGTGTCTACTATAAAGTAGAAAAGCAGGGTGACGGCGCTAAGCCCGAAGCTGGTCAAACCGTAACGGTGCATTACAAAGGCTACTTACCCGATGGCACCAAGTTCGACAGCTCATACGATCGCAACCAGCCTTTCAGCTTCCAGCTGGGGCAGGGGCGTGTGATTCAGGGCTGGGACAAAGGCATCCCGATCTTCAACGTTGGTGGCAAAGGTACGCTGCTGGTGCCCAGCGAATTGGGCTACGGCCCACGTGGTGCCGGTGCCAAGATTCCGCCCAACGCCGTGCTGCTCTTCGATATCGAGGTGCTCGATGTTCAATAAGACACTCTCACTTTTAGCGATTGCCTCTTGTGTATTTGCCACGCTAGCAAATGCACAGGAGGCTTTTTCGTCGGACTACCGCTATCCAAACAAAGCCAATGCCGACTATTTCAGCTTCTCGAAAGCCGACGACAAGCGTGTGGCTGTGAGCTGGGCGGACGATAAAGACCGTCAACAGCAGTTTTACATCGCTTACTCCGAGGCGCGTACAGAGGCGGGCATTATGGCTGTGGTTGAACCGCTCGCGGAAGACAAAGCCGTTCCGGCTCGGGTCTTTGCCGACCCCCGGTTCGTGCTTCGCCTGAGCGACGCCCTTGCAAAATGGGACAGCGTGCGCCCTTACATTGGGCTCATTCACGACGCTGAAACCGACCTCTGGTACAGCCTGGAGGGCGATGCGCGTGGCCCTTCGCCCGAAACCGGCAGCGAGGTGCTCGTGCACCTGAAAGGCTACGCCCAGGGCCAGCAGCCGTTTGAAGACAGCGAAAAGCGCGGCAAACCCGTGCGCTTTGTGCTCGGCGAGGGCAAGCACCTGCCGGCTGTTGAGCAGGCCATTACGCTCTTGAAAGTCGGGCAGAAGATGACCGTGCGCCTGCCAGCTGACCGCGCGTTTGGCGGTCGTGGGGTGGGGAGCCTCATCCCGCCCGGTGCAGATATCTATTACGATATCGAGCTGCTCAAGATTTACTGACCGGTTTAGAGCGATTCAGAATTGCGCTAACGGATTCGCTACGGGCTTTTTTGGGGGCCGCGGCTTGTGTATCTTTGTGTAGCAAGCGTGCGGTTTTGCTGCTGTTTGCACCCCTCCAACATCAACCCGAACATCACCATGCAGATTGACGTCCGCCACGTAGAAAACAGTCGCGTTTCCAGTGTCGACTGGGAGAACTTGGGCTTTGGCCGCACGTTCTCCGACCACATGTTCATCGTCGACTACACCGAAGGCG
>CAZTEZ010000244.1:0-1185 GCA_964611815.1 uncultured Bacteroidia bacterium
CCGGCCTCGTACCAATAGTGGCTCGAGATCGTGTAATCGCTCAACAGGTCGCTCGGATCAACGAAGAGCGTCAGCTCGTCACAGTAGAACTGCGTCGGGATGTCGAACTCCGGCGCGCGCGCCACGTCGATCGTCGTCGTAGTCGAGCAAGACGGCGTCGTGTTCGTCACGAACAGAATTTCGACCGTGCCGCCACCGCCGCCTTCAGCAAAAACAATCTCCGCGGCGTTGTCGGCAAAGCCACTGCCTGCGCCTTGTCGAAGGTCTTCCACCAGCGCTTGCCCGCTCAGAATACTGAACGTACCAGGAGCCACAGCCGAACTAATCAACTGCGAATCACCCGGGCAAACCGGTGAGACCGGCGTTACAAATTCAGGGGCCTGAATGACGGTCACCAGCACGCTTTCGGAACTCGAGCAGCCCGATACAGGGTCCGTGACGGTCAGTACCAGGTTGTAGCTGCCGTCGTTCGGAATCGTGAAGTTATCGGGTTGCCCCCAGCCGAGCGCGACCGGGTCAATCACCGAGCCGTTGTCCGTCCAGACGTAATCGAACTGCGCGGGATCCGGGCCGTTCACGCTCACCGTCGCATTGCCGCAATCTGTGATGCCACCGGCGGCGTTGTTGATGCTGAACGCCGGCGTGGGGCTCACATCAATCGTCACCGAGCGCGAGCAGCCAATCGTGCCAGTCTCGAGCGAGAGCGTCACTTCTTGCGGGGCTGTAAGATCATCAAACACTACGTTCGCAGGATTGCCCGTAAAGCCAGTTGGGCTGCCGGGTACGTCGAAGCTGGCCGGGCCCAGGAGCGTCCACTCACCACTGGCGCTGCCAGTGTAGGTCTCGACTTGATTATCGCAAACCACGGTGTCGCCAGAGATAGTCGGCGTGGGTTCGATGGTGAAATCGGCGCTGTTCGTGAAGGTACAGCTCTGCGAAGGCGTGGCACCAACCGAGGGGTAAGTCCTCGTGATCGTCAGCTCATACGTGCCGCTGGCTGTGGCAGTGAAGTTGTCTTCTGCTCCGGCAGGTACGTTAGGCGACCAGTTGAAATCAAAATCACCATCGTGAATGCCCTGCGGTACCAAGCCACTGTAGACATTCACCGAGTCGAGCACGACCTGCGCTTGATCGCAGAAATCGCCGCCGTCGGTCCGGCGCGCCTGCGCGATGCGATCGCGCAGT
>CAZTEZ010000244.1:1195-3791 GCA_964611815.1 uncultured Bacteroidia bacterium
GCCGCCGTCAAATGCGAATTCGGGGCGCATGAGGTTGCGAATCGTAATCGTATCTGCGCAGCCGGTGGCGTTGTCCTCCCGGATTTCAAGTTGCACAAACTGGTCGGCGGGCACCGGGTCGAAACTAATGTCAGCACTCGTTGCAGAATTGCCACCTGTAGGTGTGACGACATCTGCAGGCCCTGCGCCCAAAACAGTCCAGAACAGTGGTGCGCTGCCGCCGGTCGTGAACGTTTGGGTCGTGCTTTCACATACAAGGGTATCGGCAGTGGCAATTGAGAGCGTGGGCCGCGGGACGACCGTGTACGTCTGCGTATTGGTAATGGGGCAGCCCAGACCAAGCGAATCGTAAGTCACCGTTAGCTCGTAATCGCCACTGGCGCCTGCAAAGAAGTCGACTTCATTCGTCCCCGGCGGGGTGTAGGGCTGGAAGTTGACGGGCGGGCCAGCCAGATCGCGACGCCAGCTGAAGCTGTAGTTCGGGTTGCTGCTGTAGTTTACTGCCTCATCAAACGTGATGCGCACGCTGTCGCAGCTCGCGAACGGCCCCACGAACGTAAAGTCGGGGTTGCGCAAGATGTATACCGTGTGTGTATTAGTGCAACCAAGCGCATTTGCGATTTGAATGACCACCGAGTCGTTCTGCGTCACGGGGCCGAAATCCAGGGTTGCAGAAGTGACACCCGTATTCGGGCCGGCAAAGCTGGCCGGGCCACTAACGATGCTGAAGGTCACGGTTTCATCGGCCGTGAAAGTCACACCATCTTCATCAGAACAAACCACAGTTTCCGGGTTGACGAAATCAGGCGCGGGCACTGCATCGTAGAATTGCGTATTCCGAACCGTACAGGGTTGCCCAAAAACCGTGTAAACGACCGTCAGGCGGTAGTCGCCAGACTGATTGGTAAAGAAGTTATCGATAACGTTCGGCGGATTGGAGGGCGGGGTGTAGGGGTCGAAGTCGACCGGCGCGCCCGGGGCGTCGAATTCCCAAGTTAGCGTGTACGCCGGATCGGCACTGTAAACGCCTGCCTGGTCAATGGTTACCTGCACGCTGTCGCAGGCCGAGAAGGGCGCTACAAAGGCGAACTCCGGCTCTGGGATAACGCGAATGGTGGTGTCGCTAACACAGCCCAGTCCGGGGAGCTCAACCGAAAGAACCACCTCCTGAATAGTCGTGACGGTACCAAAGTCGAGCGTAACCGTATTGGCGGTACTAGAGGCGATTGTGGCCGGACCACTAACCACTGCAAAGTTGTAGGGTCCTGCACCTGAAGCTGTGTAAACCACACCGGGTTCACCTGTACACACCGACGTATCGGGGTCTACAAACGTGGGCGTGGGGACGGGCTCGTAAAACTGCGTGTTCTCCACCTGGCAGGTGATCCCGAAGGCATCGTATTCAATCGTCAGGCGGTAGTCGCCAGGCTGATCGGTAAAGAAGTTATCGATGACGTTGGGCGGATTGGAGGGCGGGGTGTAGGGGTCGAAGTCGACCGGCGCGCCCGGGGCATCGTACTCCCAGCTGAACACATACGCGGGATCCGCACTGTAAACACCGACTTGGTCAATGGTTACCTGCACGCTGTCGCAGGCCGAGAACGGCGCAACAAAGGCGAATTCGGGTTCGGGCACGACGTTGACCGTGATGGTGTCGTCGCAATCCAGCGGCGGAATGTTAATGAGAATTTCCACGGTCTGCGGCGTTATCGCATTGCCGATATCGACCGTCGCCTGATCGACGCCCGTCAGCGTTGTCACGCCGCCACTGAAGGTGCCCGGACCGCTGAGAATCTCCCAGTTGGCAACGGCACTCGACTGGTAGGTCTCGCTGCTGCCGCCGCAAACGGCGAGCACCGGATTCTGGAATACCGGGGACGGCGTGACCGTCACGTCAATCGTATCTGCCCAATTACAGCTTGACACGGAAACCGTTTCAGTCACCTCCAGAATAAACTCACCGGAAACAAACGTCTGGAAGTCATCGGGTTGGCCCCAGCTCGTGTCGGCGGGGTTGATGGGGTTGCCATCGAGCGTCCAGTCGAGCGTGAAACCGGGGTTGGTGTACAGCCCCGCGTTGTCGATCACAACATTCACGGAATCGCAACCCTCGGTCGGCCCGGTGAAGGCAAAGACGGGTCTAGGGGTTGTGCGGATTTCGAGCGAGTCGGCAGGATCAATCACACAGCCGTTTTCGTCGACCACCCACAGGATGTAGAGGCTATCGGCCAATATCGGCTGCGTCGTGTACTCGATGGGGCCGGTGCCAAAGCCTTCTACAAGTGCATCGGTGGCCGTGTCGGCCGCTGTGGCCGGTGCACGTAGGAGCCAATAATACGAATTCGGCCCGGGGTTGAGCACGCTGATGGTCGCGCTGTCGCCCTCGCAGATATCCGGGGTGTTCGTCTGTATGTCATACGAGCCGGCTGAGAACTGCGTGAGGAAGACGGGGATGCTATCGCTGCGGCAACCTTCCGTCGAGAACGCGTAGACGTTGTAGAGGCCCAGGTTAGCGTCCGTGATGGTCAGCTCACCGGGTGTCGGAGGAACGTCTGCAAAGAGCGTGTCGGGGCCAACGCGGTACCACTCGAAGTTC
>CAZTEZ010000244.1:3801-5068 GCA_964611815.1 uncultured Bacteroidia bacterium
GTTCTGAATCGTCGGCACACCCGTATTGACGTGCGTAAAGAGCTGATCGCCACCGGGGCAGATCGTCGCGTTTTGTGGCGTTACGTCGAATGTCGGCGGCTGATTCACCGTCACGATCACATCTTCCGGGGGGCCGGGGCAACCGCTCGCCAGGTCGATCGGCGTGGCCGTGAAGGTCACATCTAGGTTGCCGGGGGGCGCTGGTGCTGAAGGCGATACGGTGATCGAGTCGGCGTTCACGCCGTTCGACCACTGGATGAACAGCGGCGTAGGCCCACTGCCAAGCGTCAGGGATTCACCCGCGCAGATGATCTGGTCGGGGCCCGGATCGAAGATCGGTGGGTCGGCAATGTGCACGTCCACGAAGCCTGTGTCAGAGTAGCCGCAGCAATCGCTCAAGACGCGCAGGCCGATCGTATAGTCTTGCCCGGGGCCCAGGTAGTTGGGCAGGGCAGCGAAGTCGATGTTCACGAGGCTGTCGAGCGTCTGGCCAACTTGCGTGTCCATGATCTGGCCGTTCGCGTTGCGAATGATCCAGTCGAACTCCGAAGCCGCGTTTTCGTCAGAAGTCACCCACGCCAGCGTTTCGCCTTCGCAAAGGGTGTCGTCGGCGACAATAAGGTTGGGGATCGTGTTGGAAGGATCGGCGCTGATTGTCCAGAAGCTGCTGTAGGTGAAGCCGTTCACCTCGATGCTCTTCGCACCGATGCTGGTGTAACGGATCGTATCGGCATCCACCACACCTGCCGGGGTAGGCACCGCGATCGGGAAGCCACCCGCGAGGCCGCTGCCGTAGTTCGGCAGGCCGATCGTCGCGCTCAGGTTTTCGAAAGCAAGGTTGCGCTGGGTACACGAGGCCACGCCCATGCGGATGTCGTCTTCGGCAGCAAAGTTGTAGTTGGCGGGGTTGTTCTCGCCAGCTGCAATCGTTTGCGTTGCGCCGCCTACGGTTACTGTGGGTGCTGTGCCGTTGAAGTAAAGCTCAATACTACCACCAGTCGCACCGGTCTGGCCTTGTCCGCCATCACCGCCAGGGCCACCATCACCCCCATCTCCACCATCAGCACATTGCGTTGCGCCATTGCCACCAGGCCCGCCTGGGCCGCCGGTACCACCAGGACCTCCCGTGCCACCAGCACCCCCAGCGCCAGGTGCCAGATTGCAGTCCGTTATCAAACCACCGACATTTTGGAAACTATAAATTGCAATGGAGCCACCGCCGCCAGTTCCCCCCGTACCTCCCTGGCCTCCCTGGCCGCCGCCGCCG
>CAZTEZ010000245.1:0-1969 GCA_964611815.1 uncultured Bacteroidia bacterium
GGATGGTGCAGATTCTTGCACAGCGGTTAATTTAAGATGTTGGACAGTCTCTTAGTAAAACGGGCAGACAGCATTTGTAGTTTTTCATAAGTAGTTTTTTAAGAGCGGTATCTCGGGCTACAGAAATTAATACACTTTCGAGGGCTCAATCTCTACGGTGTTTTCAAAAATCCGAACGGCCTTTGGCACTTCTAGCACCCCATAGGGTTCGCGGCGGTAGAAGAAAAACAGTACAGAAATTGAACGGGAGTCAGACATACGAATACCAAGGTTATAAATGTAGCGATGTATAGTAGTGCCGTTGTCCACGACCTTATCTTTCAGATAAATCTGAAACGACGGCAGGCCATCTATATCTTTACTGGTTCTTTTGACAACCTGAGCCTTGGGAAGTTCTTGCTCAAGAGCCAAAGACGTCTTCAGCATTAGCTGGCGCATTGCTTCCGATGTGTTCGGCATCTTATCATTGTTGTAATAGAGGAGCATCGTCGCTGAACCATTCTCTCTCCACTGTCTGAAAGGCGCGTAGTGGTAACACTGAATCACCTCAGGGTTGTCGGGGAAAACCTTGACTTCACCTTTGAGGTTGTTCGGAATTTTGGCCTTGAATACCCCCTTGAACAGCGTCAGTGGTGTGTAGTTAGCGGTATCCGAACTCTGAAAAGCCGAGAGCGATAAAAAAAGGGTGGCAAGCAGCGCCAGGCTGAATCGACGGGCAGCAGTCATACGCAGTATCTTTGGAATGTTGTAAGATACTGTTTTTGAGCAAATGCTATGCCATTACAAGATATACTGGCTCAGGTCCTTCGTCTGGGTGATGCCGTCGAGGCGCTCTTTCACCAGTTCGCGGTTGACCTTGAACTCGGCGGCAGAGTTGAGGTCGGGCACCTCAAAGAGGATTTCCTCAAGCAGGGTGCTCAGGATGGTGTGTAGCCGGCGCGCACCGATGTTCTCGACTTCCGCGTTCACTTGCGAGGCGATTTCTGCGATCTCGTCAATTGCCCCTTCGTCGAAGCTCAGGCGGACGCCCTCGCTGTTGAGCAGCGCTTCGTACTGCTTGGTGAGCGCGTTGCGGGGCTCGGTCAGGATTTTCACGAAATCGTCTTTCGTGAGGCTGTTGAGCTCTACGCGAATCGGGAAGCGGCCCTGCAGCTCGGGAATCATCTCGCTGGGTTTGCTGATGTGAAACGCGCCCGCGGCGATGAACAGCATGTGGTCGGTTTTCACGACACCGTGCTTGGTGTTCACGGTCGAGCCCTCAACGATGGGTAGCAAATCGCGCTGAACGCCCTCGCGAGACACGTCTGCGCCACTGCGGCCACCCTCGCGACGCGCCACTACTTTGTCGATCTCATCCACGAAAACGATGCCGCTGTTTTGCGCCTTTTCGAGCGCCTCGCGTTGCACGGCTTCCTGATCGATCAGCTTTTCGCTCTCCTCTTCAATCAGATGCTCGCGCGCCTGTTTGATCGGCATTTTGCGCTTCTTGGTCTTTTTGGGCACCATGTTCTGCAGCATGTCCTGCAGGCCTTCCATGCCCTCCATGCCACCGCCCATCACTTGCACGTTATGCGCGGGGCCGGTGACTTCAATCTCCACCTCGCGGTCTTCCAGCTCACCCCGGCGGAGCTTGTCGCGAAACTTCTCGCGGGTGCGGGCGTTCAGCTCGTTGTCGCTGGCCTTGTCGACGTTGAAACCCATGCCCGGCTCCTGGTTCTGGGGGTTGAATTGCTGGTTGCTTTTGGTGGGCGGAATCAGGATGTCAAGGATGCGATCTTCGGCGGCGGTTTTGGCGCGGTCGCGCACGGCGGCCTTCTTCTCTTTGCGCACCAGCGTGATCGCGTTCTCGACCAAATCTCGAATCATACTCTCGACATCGCGCCCCACATAGCCCACTTCCGTAAACTTCGAAGCCTCGACTTTCACGAAGGGCGCACCTGCCAAAGCGGCAAGCCGACGGGCGATTTCC
>CAZTEZ010000245.1:1979-5053 GCA_964611815.1 uncultured Bacteroidia bacterium
ATGTTGTTCGGGATGATCTCGCCGCGAATCGCTTCCTCAGCATTCATGCGGCGCCAGCGGTTGCGCAGGGCCACGGCAACGGCCTTTTTGGCCTCGCGCTGGCCGATAATGTATTTGTCGAGCTCCTGAACAATGCGGACGGGGGTCAGCTGCTGATCCATAGGTGTGGGGTGTGTGGACGGCTACGTCAACAAACTTCAGGCCACAGCGGTGCCCAAACTTTGGGGTGAAAGTTTGTCAGTTGCTTTGTCTGATGCGAAACCGATTACTGCGCCTGGGCCACCGAAAACATCGCCGGCCAGTTGTCGACCAGCCGGTCGGCGAGCGCCGCGCCCGAGCCGGTGCTGTGCGTCATGTAGTCTTCCTGCAAATCGATGCCGTCGAAGAGCTTCGACCACTCGACGTTCACGGTGTAGGTCGTGCTTTTGCCGAAGTCGCTTTCCGCAACGGTCAGCGGCTGGCCTTGCAGCACCTTGATTTCGGTGAGGCGGCTGTCTTCCGCGAGCTCATATTCAAGGGCCGTTTTCAGCTCACCCTCGTCCAGCGGCTCGGTGATGTCCACTTTGCCGAGCACCGACATGAACTTGAAGCCCGCGTCGGGGTTCCAGCTCCAGTGCATCTCGGGGTCGAAGAGCGGGTGGTCTTCGCCGAGGTCTTTCACGGGGTCCAGGTGGTTGGTCTTTTTGGCCAGGCCGATGAAAAAGCTGTAGCCGGTGTACTCGCCCGCGGGGATGTTGCCGGCTTTGAAGACCGTCTTGCCGTCGTTGGCGGCCGCGTCGATGATCTGGTAAGAATCGGGGATGAAGTGCTCGCCCCCGCCCTTTTTGTACGCGATCACGCCCGAAGCGATGTACTTCACGAAGTTGAGGTTGATGCGGTGGCCGCTGGGGGTGGTGTAGATGTTGCCGAGCTTCAGCGGCTCACCTTTCCAGGTGTTCACGAACTCGATGTGAATGCCGTGGCCCTGGCTATCGTCGACGGCCTGGCCGCTGGCGGGCTGTTCTTCGCCACCGCAGGCGCTGAGCACCAGCAGGGCGGCGAGGGTCGTTAGAATAAGAATGCGTTGCATAGGGGTGGTGTTTGTTCTGTCCTAAGTTAACGCAAAACCTGTCGATGGGGAGTGAGGTGGGGCACAGATGAGATGTGAAACCGGTCTTCCTTGCCGAACTTGACACCAGAAAGGTGACCTTAAGAGCCTGTTGAAATTTAGCGATAAAGTCCTTTTCGTCCGCTTTTGACGAATTTCTGCGTTGGACAATATGGCCTATACGAAGGCATATGTCCATATCGTCCGCCTTGAAATTCACACAAAGCCTGTCCTGAGCGAAGTCGAATGGATCAAATCGAAAATCATCATTTCGCCAAATCTCAACAGGCTCTAAATTACCATTCGGTTGTATTTGCAGGCAAGTGGCGGGTCAGGGGCGGGCGTATCGGTGATTTACTTACTTTAAAGCCCGATACTGCAGACCTCAACATGAACTAAACTCTCTTCTGCCATGCAATTCCGCTTACTCACCCTCACCCTTGTGCTGGCGCTGCTCACCAGCCTGACGGCCGTGGCCCAGCCCGATATGAGCCGCCGCGTGACCCTCAACCCCGATATCGCGCCCTATTACCACGGCGTGGCTTCGGGCGACCCGCTGCAAGACCGCGTCATCATCTGGACGCGCATTGCCCCCGACGACACCCAGCCGAGTCTGATTCAGGCCGACTGGGAGGTGGCGACAGATACGCTCTTCACAAATGTGGTCGCCAATGGCAGCACGAATACGACCGCTGCAGCCGACTGGACGATCAAGATCGACGTCACCGGCCTCTCGCCCGACTCGTGGTACTACTACCGCTTCATTTCTGATGGCGACACCTCGATGATCGGCCGCACCCGCACCCTGCCCGAGGGCAGCGTCGATAATATCCGTCTGGGCGTGGCTTCTTGCCAGAGCTACGAAAACGGCTACTACACGGCCTGGGAAGAACTGACCAAACGCAACGATGTCGATGTGGTGGTCTTCCTCGGCGACTACATCTACGAATACGAAGGCGACACTACGGAAGAACGGGGCACACTACCCGAAAATGAGACTGTAAGCACGGACGATTACCGTCTGCGCTACAACTCGTATCGCCTGGACCCGGACCTGCAGTACGCTCACCAGCAGTTTCCGTTCATCAACATCTGGGACGACCACGAGGTGACGAACAACTCGTACCGAGACGGTGCCGAAAACCACAACCCCAGTGAAGGCGAGGGCGACTACAACACCCGTGTCGACAACGCCCTGACGGCGTTTTACGAGTGGATCCCGATCCGCGAGGTGGACCCCACTGAACGCAAGCGCATCTACCGCAGCTTTGACTTTGGCGACCTGCTGAGCCTGCACATGATCGAAACCCGCCTCTTAGAACGCGATGCCGAGGGAGACGACGAAGCTGCCTACAACGACACCACGCGCCGCCTGATCGGTGACACGCAGTTTGAGTGGCTCATCGACGAACTGAAAACCGACACCGGCAAGTGGCACATCATCGGCAACCAGGTGATGTTCAGTTACCTATCGGCGGAGGTCCCACTACTGGGTAACGTCGTACTGAACAGCGACCAGTGGGATGGCTACACCTTCGAGCGCAATCGCATCATGGACAGCATCATCACCAACAACATCGACAACACGGTGGTGTTGACGGGCGACATCCACACGGCCTGGGCCAACGACATTCCGCGCGACCGCGACAACTACGATGGTAGCACGGGTGCGGGCTCCGATATGGTCGAGTTCGTGTGCACGAGTATCACGTCGAGCAACGCCGGCGTGGTGGGCGACTTCCCGGTCGACCCGCAGACGCTCATCGGTGGGTTGCTGCCGCACGTGAAGTACGCTAAGCTGACGGGTCACGGCTTTTACATCCTCGACTTGAAGCAAGACCGCGCACAGGCGGATTTCTACAACGTCGGCAGCATCGCCGAGCGCAAAAGCGACCTCTCGTGGGATGCGGGCTGGTACACCGACGACGGCGACAACCACCTGACCGAGGCCACCGAAGAGGCCGAGCGCCTGAACCCCGCCGCCCCG
>CAZTEZ010000246.1:0-5045 GCA_964611815.1 uncultured Bacteroidia bacterium
CTCAACAAGCGCTTCTCTCTAGGTTAATTTGTTTCTGTTTTGGGGAAGCTTACATTTACATCAGAGTGGGACTGGACTAGATATCGCTGTTTTTGAAAACTGGCCTCCGACTACAGCTGTGACCTCCATCCGTCCCCCTGGTTGGTCAATTCAATTATCGGAGTACAAAAAACATGGCAAAATAGATGGTACGCCACTTATTCCGTTTAACAACAAGCTCTATTTCGATGCGCAAACCGGTAGTGGGTTATATGATCACGCATTGTGGGGGACGGATGGCACTGTGGCCGGCACCAACATGGTGACGGACACAATTACAGATCAGGCTCAATTTCAAGTATTTAATAATCACTTATACTTTCAGGCTAGCGGTGACTCATACTCTCCGACCAAACGGGAGCTCTTCCGAATGAATGCGGCGGAAAACGTTGAGCTTTTCGGTGATTTGCTACCGTATGCCAATTGGGGTTCTGCGGGAGGAACGCCCGGATTGGTCACCGGCAGCTGGCCGGCTTTCCCCTGTGTGATCGGTAACAATATGTACTTCGTGGCGTTGCAACAGGACTTTTACTGTCTGAACTCGAAAGCCACAGCAGATATCGAACCCTGGGTAACGGATGGCTCTAGCGTCCAAATGCTGGCGGATATCAATCAGCAGGTAACCTCAGGTGGCGGCCAACTGACGGGTAGCATGACTTGGGCGACTTCCAATTCTGCGCCGTTTCGTTTTGTCGATATCGGCGGTGGCCGAGCGGCGTTTTTGGCAGACGATATTGGTGGCCAATTCACGTCCGGCTGCAACACAGTGCCCTCAAACTATCAGCTTTTCATTACTGACGGCACCACAGCTGGGACCCAGCGCGTGACGAGTCTCGGTTATCCGACTCCGGGCCTGGGTTGCGACGCCACTGCATCGGTGCATTATTTTAACGGGGATGTGTATTTCATCGCCGATGAAGGCACTGGGCTCAATCAACAGCTGTACAAGTACAACGTAGCGAGCGGCACCACCACTCGACTGAGTGCTTTCAGTACCCCCGCATCGCCATTTGATCCGGGCATTCACTTCATTGGGGGCGGCACCAATTTCTGCAGCACAGGTGAGTATGTCTTTTTCCGCATGGACTTGCAACCCACCAGCCAGCGTGGTGCGCTGATCTGTAAAACAGACGGTACGGTTGCGGGAACTGAAATCGCCGTCGATAATCCGAAACTTAATGCTGATATCGGCGGCGGCAATCACGCCGTGGATGCTGACATCATGCGTGCTTTCAAGAACAAACTCTTTTTTGAAATCGAAACCGAAGATGGCATCTGGCGACAATCTACGCAGCTGGTGTATTACGACCCTTGTTTAGATGAAGTTTTCAACGTCACGAACTATCCGCATACGGCGGGCGGCGTTTGGAACAACAGCCTGAACTATACCAACCAGGTGTGGGCTGACAGTGTGCTGTTCTTTGGTTCGCGCCCCGGCGGCATCAGTAGCGATTACATCGTGAGTGGGTATCGCGTGCCCCTCTTGCCCATGCCCGACCCTGATGAGTTGGTGCTCGACGAATCGTGCGCGGGCGCGGGCGCGAACGACGGCCGTATTGAAGTCGATTTCCCCACCGGGTGCGACATGGAGTTCATTTACGAATGGACTGACGACCCCAGTATCACAGTGCCCATCAGAACTGGCCTGGCGCCCGGCAACTACGAGCTGACCGTGAGAGACACGAACTATGTCTACAACTCGCGTGTATTTAACTACGTTATCGGATCTGGGGGGGGAGTTGCAATCGAAATTGATACGCTATCGAGGCCCAATTGTTCGCTGGCCAACGGCGAATTGAATGCGATTCCTATCAACGGTGTCGGGCCATGGACGTTTTCTATCAACGGCTCGCCCCTGACGCCAACTTTATTGGGCGCAAACTTCCCGAATCTGTCGAGTGGCACCAATTACAATGTCACTGTCGTAGACGATAACGGCTGCACAGGTAGCTTCCCCACAATCAATTTCACGCCCTTACCAGCGCCGACAACCAGCCACACCATCACCACGCCCGACCCCTATATCGCGGGTGGCGGCGAGGTGACCTTGAATGCCACCGGCGGTGTTACACCTTACTTGTATAGCCGCAATGGTGTTATCTGGCAAAGCTCAAACGTGATGAGTAACCTTGCGAATGGCACGTACACCTTTCAAGTGGATGCTGGCGGGTGTATTGTAGATGAAGGCCCTGTAACAATAAGTACGGCACCCTCGCCTACGGTGAATGCAGTCGTCACAGAATTTGCTGGTTGTACCGGCGATTTTGGCGAAATCGTTGTACTCGTGAACGGTGGCACACCGCCTTACACGTATAATCTCGACGATCAATTTGGTCCATACGATGTCACTCAATCAGCCCCCTTATTCACGAACCTGCCGCCGTTTGGATTTTACGACGCAACGGTGACCGATGACAATGGTTGCCAGGGGCAATTCAATAACGTGGACGTCTTTGGCAGCCCGGGCTCCCTGCCAGGCACTTGGGAATGGGATGGCAGCGCCAGCACAGACTGGTTCGACCCGGATAACTGGGTTTCCGGGTGTGGCGTGCCGCTTTGCGATGATCAGGTCGTGATTCCTTTTGGCGCACCGCGCTACCCTGAACTGGGGCAATGGGGGCCCGCACAAGCGAATTACTTGCTAATGGATCCGGGGACATCGATCAGTTTCACCGATGCGAATTCGCGTCTGGAAATCTGCGAAGAACTGTTTACGGAGGGCGATATTTTGATGCCTGCCATTGGTACCATCGCATTCACAAACCCAGATGAAAGCATTATCGAGATTTCAGGGGGTAGCCACCTCTGGCATGACGTTGAAATCCACGCGGCTGACTTCACAGAAGTGACTGATTTGGGCTTTGAAGTCGGGACCACCGGCTCGCTAAACTTCATGCCCGGTGCCGGGCCAATTGACCTCAACGGCGGTGGCAATATCACGATTCGCAACACAACCCCAGGGGGCATCTCGGGCTATGGCCCCGATGCCTATATCATTGGATATGCATTCTCCTTACCTGGCACCAACGGGCTGCGGCGCTACCTCAACCCAACCGGGCAGTATGATTTCCCGGTTGGCACCTGGAGCTCAGGCTATCAATTGGCCCGCGTACGCTTTACCACGCCGACGAGCATCAACCACCTTACTGCGACGTTTGTAGACAATGATTTTGCCGGTCAGGGCTCTCTGACTGGGGCGGGTTGCTCAGGTACTTTTCAGGATTATCTTGATAACGGTTATTGGCGCATCAATGCAGATGCCAATCCAATGACTGGAACCTATGCACTCAACTTGCTGAATAGCAACTATACCAATGCGGGGGCTGGCGATCAGTCTACGATCGCGCGTAAAGCCAGTGGGGCGGCGGTCGGTACGTTTGTCGCGAACGGTGACTGTGTGCCAACTTCTACTGTTGCAAATACCATTAGAAACAATATGCAGGGCTTTTCAGATTTTGCGACGGCCATTTCGCCGGTGCCGCTCTCTCTGGAAATCTTGTCACTGGAAGCCACACCAGCCGAATCGCGGATTGTACTGAATTGGGCACACCAACTGCCAGAGCAAGCGCTGTCACTTTCGCTGGAGCGAGCACCGGATTTGCTGCAAGAGTTCGAGACGCTAACGACCGCTTCTCTGAAAACTCCAACCTCTGTTTTTGAAGACACAGAAGTAGAACCCGACACGCGCTACTATTACCGGATGCGTGCCGATTTTATGGACGGCAACCGCCGCTACTCGAACGTGGTTTCGGCTATGCTGGGCGAGAACGCCCGGGATCAGTTGCTCGTTTATCCGAACCCGGCTACAAACTCGATTCAAGTCGCCTGGAATGCGACCGAAGAAGCGCCACGACTGCTGGAAGTCTATGATGCCGTTGGTAAGCTGGTCTATACCGCCGAGCCCGCCAGCATGCAAGGTATTTTACGAATACCGGTCAGCAGTTGGGCACGTGGGATGTACAGTATCAAACTGGTACACTACTCCGGTGGTGTTCAAACGCAAAATTTGGTCTTGCAAGATTGAATCTGACAGGCTTCGATCTCAAGAGACTTACTAAAAGACTGGGAGGATTCTCACATTCGTGAGATTGGATTGGGGGCGAACAGCCCCCTTCTTTTTTGCGCGTTTGTTAGCTTTGACGTTCACTTCTCTTAATCTGTGAAAAGAAATGGCCAATAAACCCGCACGCACAGTCCAGATTGCCAGCATTGTCGTTGGCATCGTCTGGGTGTACCACGGCCTGGTGCCCAAGCTGATGTATCCCGGCTATGGCGAACTACAGCTGCTGCAAAAAGCCGACGCGCTGCCCGGATATGAGCACGAGGCGCTGGTCGTCATTGGTGTGCTGGAGATCATCTTCGGGGTGCTCTTCTTTGTGATGCCGCGCCGTGCCTGGCTGCACTACCTGAACATCATCGGCATGCTGGTGCTGCTGCTGGGCGCGGTGACAACTGACATGGCGAGCCTTTTCGCACCCTTCAACCCCTTTTCGTTCAACCTCTTGATGATGACGCTGTCGGTCATCGCAGTCATCAATCTCCGTCGCTGAAGCCACTCGCAATCATGAACTTGGATTTCGTCAAATACCACGGCACAGGAAACGATTTCGTGCTCTTCGACAACCGCACGCAGACAATCTCGCCCAGCGCGCACGACTGGTTCGCGGAGCTTTGCCAAAGGCGGTTCGGCATTGGCGCCGACGGTGTGATGTTGCTGGAACCACACCACGAGCTGGACTTCCTGATGCGCTACTACAACGCCGACGGCCGCCCCAGCAGCATGTGTGGCAATGGCGCGCGTTGTATCGTGCGGTTTGCGCAAAGTTTGGGTATGATCTCTGAAAACGCGCGATTTGAGGGACCGACTGGCCAGCACTACCAGGCCCGCATCGAGGGCACGCAAGTCAGCATCGCGATGGGCCAGTTTGCTGCACCCGAAGAGCTCACCGCCACCGAGTGCTTCATCAACACCGGTTCGCCGCATTTCGTGCGCCTCATCGACGGCG
>CAZTEZ010000247.1:0-5044 GCA_964611815.1 uncultured Bacteroidia bacterium
CGAGGAGACGGAAAACGTAGCGCGTCAGCTGGAAGCCGTCGGCAACATGCGCGAGCTGTCGGAGGACAATCTGGAGCGTTACTTGGACTTTCACCGCAAAAAGGAAGACATCATCCGCGATTTATCGACGAAAAAGTACGCGTCGGAGATGTTTTTGGGCTCGCAACTCGACAAGCTGGATGCGATTGAGCACCAGTTTGTCAGCCTGCTGACCACCGCCGAAAAGCTCGACGACCACTTGAGCCAAAAGCAAACCGAGGAGATTAACGCTGAAATAACGCGCCTGAAAGCTGAGATGCAAAAAGCACCCGACACTGTGCGCAAACTCCACGAAAAGCGCTTGAAGCTGGTTGAAAAACGCAAGAACAACCAGGCAAACCTGGGCGAGCAGCTGGCCATGGCCCGCGTGCAGCTCGATACCATCGAAGACACGCTGAACTACCTGCTCGATCAGCGCCTGGTGATGCAGCACCCCGACGAGGTCAGCGAGATCATCGACTCGCTGGTCGAAGAGTCCGACCTACGCTATGAGACCGCCAACGAGTTGAAGGATCTCTATGGCAGTGGTTCTTTCAGCAGTGAAATAGACGAGTTGACGGAGGATCTCACCGACGAAACCTCGGACACGCAGCGCGCCTAAAACGCTTACGGCTAAGTTTCTTATAGTATTTAGTTCCCGCTCAGTCGGCGATTGTGATAATTCATCCGCAAGGCTTGTGCAGTGCGTGCGGATTTCGGAATTTACCAGCCTTAAAACATTCAGCCGATGACTACTCCCGATACCCTCGCCGCCCTGGAAACTCTCACCGTTGAAATCAACGGTGCTACTGCTATCGTTACCATCAACCGCCCCAAGGCGCTGAATGCGCTAAACCAGGCGGTGATGCGCGAGCTGGAAGCGACGTTCTCTGAGCTCTCGAACAACGACGCTGTCAAGGGCGTGATCCTCACTGGCGCTGGCGACAAGGCGTTTGTGGCCGGTGCGGACATTAAGGAGATTCAGCAGCTGGTGTACGAAGACGCCGTGAGCTTCAGCACCCGTGGTCAGCGCTTATTCGCGACGATCGAAAACTTCAAAAAGCCCGTCATCGCCGCCATCAACGGCTTTGCACTGGGGGGAGGCTGCGAATTGGCGATGGCCTGCCACCTGCGCATCGCGTCTGAAACCGCGCGCTTTGGGCAGCCAGAGGTCAATTTGGGCATCATCGCAGGCTATGGCGGTACGCAGCGTCTGCCCCGCCTCATCGGCAAAAGCAAGGGCCTGGAGCTGCTGTTAACCGGCGAGCACATCAAAGCCGAGCAAGCGCTGGAGCTAGGCTTGGTGAACTACGTTGTATCGCAAAACGAGGTCGTGAGCAAAGCACAAGAGCTGCTGGACAAGTGCTACACCAAAGCGCCGCTGGCGCTGCAGTACACCATCAGCGCCGTCAACGCGGGCTACAGCATTGACAAAAACGGCTACGAAAGCGAGGCCGTCAACTTTGCCAAATCGCTGGGCACCGACGATGCCAAAGAAGGCACCTCCGCCTTCATCGAAAAGCGCAAGCCCAACTTCCGGGGCCACTAAGTGGCTTTAAAAGTTTTCTGTCGGGTGAGCTTTGGCTGAAGTATTCTAAGATTTACAACACCAGCGCACGCCTTCTCGTTAACTTATAGCTAGCGTGTGGATAGTGACGTTTGCGCGTGCTGGGCATGTGGGTTACTCCTGTGCACTGGCCGTCGGCAACGTTCGCGCGCTCAATAGTTTAGAGCATGCGTTTTTATTTAGCCATTCTGAGTCTGATCGTCGCGTTCGTTTCGAGCGCCACCCTCACGCGTGCCCAAACCCCCGGTGAAATGGAGATTCCCAAAGCCGATGAACCCTACAGCCGACAGACACCCCTGCTGAAGCAGATTTACGAGGGTACCTTTGGCGGTTGGGCCGATGCCACGCTCGCCGACATGAGCACGGACGAAAAGATCGGCCAGCTGTTCATGGTGCCTGTGTATACCAACAAATGGCGCAACACGGCGAGCATCGACAAGCTGATCCGCGAGCACCACGTGGGTGGCCTCATTTTCATGCAGGGCAGCCCCATGCAGCAGGTGAAGGACGCCAACCACTACCAGCAGGTGGCGCGGATGCCGCTCATCGTGGCGCAAGACAGCGAGTGGGGCGCAGGCATGCGCCTGGACAGCATCCCCTTTTTCCCGCGAAACATGACGCTCGGCGCCATCAACGACGATTCGCTGATCTATCGTTATGGCGAGGCGCTGGCAGCGCAGTGCCGCGCGTTGGGGGTTCACATGAACTTTGCGCCGGTGGTGGACGTCAACATCAACCCCGCGAACCCGGTCATCAACGTGCGCTCGTTCGGCGAAGACCCGCAGAACGTCGCCCACAAAGCTGAGATGCTACTCGCTGGCATGCAGTCCGGCGGTGTAGTTGGCACCGCCAAGCATTTCCCAGGCCACGGCGACACGGGCGTTGATTCGCACCTCGATTTGCCGGTCATTCGCCACAACCGCCAGCGCCTGGACGAAATCGAGCTCTATCCCTACCGCTACCTCATCGAGCGGAATCTGATGGGCGCGATGATCGCGCACCTGTACGTCCCCGCTTTAGACAATACGCCCAACCTGCCCGCCTCGCTCTCCCCGAAAATCGTGAACGACCTGCTCATCGAGCAAATGGGCTTCCACGGGCTGATCGTCACCGACGCACTCAACATGGGCGGGGCAACCAAGCACCACAAACCGGGCGATATCGAACTTAAAGCCCTGCTGGCCGGTCACGACATCCTGCTGTTCCCGAACGACATCCCGAAGGCCGTCGCGAAAATAAAAGCAGCACTGAAAGACGGCACACTAACCGAAGCCCGCCTCAACCGTAGCGTGCGCAAAATCCTCTGGGCCAAAGAGTGGCTGTGGCTGCACAAACAGCGGCAGACGCCACTGTCCGATGTCTGGAAAGCCAAAAGCGACCAGGCGATGCTCAAGCTGCGTCGCGAGCTGTACAAGTCGGCGGTGACCGTCGCGAAAAACGAGCGCGCGGTGTTACCCCTGAAAAACCTCGACGAGCAGAAAATAGCCTATGTGCAAGTCGGTGGCAGCGGCCCAAGCGTCTTATACGACCGCCTGCGCAAGTACACCCGCGTCGACTATATCCCGATTGCGCGCTACATCCCGGACAACCAGCTTGAGCGCACGCTCACACAGTTGCAATCGTACACGACCGTGATCATTGGCGTATACGGCATGCACAAAAAGCACGACCTGCGCTTCGGCATCAGCAGCTCTACGACCAAGTTGATCGAACGCCTGCAAAAACGCAACCAGACGGTCGTGGCCACGCTTTTCGGCTACCCCTATGGCATCAAGTACGTCAGTGCTGCCAATGCCATCGTGATGGGTTACGAAACCGTGGAGCCGGCCCAGGAAGGCGCGGCAGAAGTGATTTTCGGCGGCCGCAAACCCACCGGCAAGCTGCCAATTCAATATGCTAGTGTCGATTTGAAGTCTGCCCCCAGCACCGACCCCTGGTCGCAATTCGCACCGCGCTTCGCGTTTGGTGAGCCCGAAGACCACGGTTTTCTGCTCGACACCTTGCACAAAATTCCGCCCTTCATTCAGCATTACATCCGCGAGGAGGCCATGCCGGGCTGTGCGCTGCTGGTGCTACACGGTAACGACATCGTGATGGACACCGCCTTTGGCCACCTGACCTATAACGACGGCGAGCCCGTTGACCCCTACGCGGCGATGTACGACCTGGCATCGGTCACGAAGGTCATCGCCACCACCATGGCCGCCATGAAGCTTTACGAGCAGGGCAAGCTCGACCTCTGGAAGCCGCTGGTGCACTACCTGCCCGAAACGCGCGGCACCAACAAAGCCTACCTGCGCCCGATGAACCTGATGCTGCACAACGCCGGGCTGAGGGCGCACGTGCCGTACTGGGAGCGGGCCTCGAAAATCACAAAAAACGACACCACCTGGAGCCCGCGCTACTTTTCGGAGGAGTTGCGCGATGGTTTCTCAACGCCCGTGACGCACAACCTCTTTCTGGCCGACAGCGTACCAGAGGCCATTTGGGCGGATATCCTAGACACCAAGCTCTTGCCCAAAAACTGGCGCTATTATCACCGCCGTCGGGGGCAGTACTATTACGAGTACTCCGACCTGGGTATGATCATCATGGGGCAGGTGGTCGAGCGTATCGCCGGTGAGCGGATGGAGTACTTCCTGCAGCGGGAGTTCTACGAGCCGCTCGGCATGAACAAAACCGCCTTTATGCCCCAGTTGAAGTGCATGAGCGGTCAGTTTCCGCCCACCACCGAAAAAGATCCCATGCGCGGACCTGTGCCGTTAATGGGCTTCGTAAACGACGAAAATGCCTGCTTGATGGGCGGGTATGCGGGGCATGCGGGCTTGTTTTCGAATGTCTATGATCTGGCGAAAATTCTGCAAATGCTCAAAAACGGTGGCGAATACGGCGGTAAGCGCTACCTGAAAGCCTCGACTATCGCGCATTTTACTAGCCGCCATGACCGCAAGAGTCGCCGCGGCATCGGGTGGGACAAGCCCGAAACGCGCCCACGCTGGTGGTCGCCGGTCTCGCGCCTGGCCTCCCCCCAAGCCTATGGCCACGAGGGCTTTACGGGCACCTGCCTGTGGGTGGACCCCAAGGCCGACCTGGTGTTCGTGCTCCTGAGCAACCGCACCTACCCCACCCGCGACCACATGAAATACGTGCGCGAAAAAGTACGCCACCGCCTTCAAGACAAGGTTTTCCGGGCGCTCTTCTTCGGCGATTTCCCGCAGGGCGAGGGCTACGGCATGGCCGCCAATTGACCGCTGCAACCGAGTGCGCAATTTTGGCGGTAGCTGCTCCAACGATAACCCGCCGAATTATGTATCTTCAGCCGGACTAAGTCTGTTGCATGAAGATATCGCGTGAGATAAAAGTCGGGGCATTGGCCATTGTGGCCATCGCTGCGTTTCTGTTTGGCATTGGCTATTTGCGGGGGCGCTCGCTGCTGGCCGACATCAATATGTACAAAGC
>CAZTEZ010000248.1:0-5009 GCA_964611815.1 uncultured Bacteroidia bacterium
GGCTTGCGCTCGCGAAACTCATCGGGCGGCAGGGCGACGAGCGTGAGCAGCTCATCCACGCGCTCGCGAATGCGCAGCTTGTCCCAGCCGAGTAGCCGCGGCACGGTCGCGATGTTCTCGGCGACACTCATGTGCGGGAAGAGCCCGATGTTCTGAATCACGTAGCCGATCTGTCGGCGCAGCTCGTGGCTCGGGATCTGGGTGTGGCGCGTGCCCTCTACGTAGACCTCGCCGTCGGTGGGTTCCACCAGGCGGTTGATCATGCGCAGGGTGGTCGTTTTGCCACAGCCCGAGGTGCCGAGCAGCACCAGGGTTTCGCCAGGCATCACCTCCAGACTCAGCGCGTCCACCGCCATCGTCTGTCCGTAGACTTTCGTCAGTCGTCGCAGCGCAATGGCAGGGGTGCTATCTGAGGTCATCTAAGGTGTTTCTATTCTGCTGTGTGAGCGCTTGGCACTTAGGCAATCAGGTCATTCATGCGTTGATGAACCCGCTTCACAAACGCCTGGCTGGCAATTTTGGCCAAGGTCCGCAGGGTCGCTTGGTCGTTTTCAGAAAGCTTGCGGTAACGGTGGCGTTTGACATCAAAATGGTCGGCTTCTTTGTACAACAGCAACTCAAAGCGGCGGGTTTCCCATTTGAACAAATTCACGGGTTTGCCGTAGGGCTCATCGGAGTCATTGAATTCTTCAAGATGTAATTCGAGCTTGAAGATGAGCTTGCCCTGCCAATTGCTCCCGACAATGACAAAGTCCTCAATCGGCAAAATGACTTTGCCGACACTGCGAACCTGCTTGAAGCGCCAGTAGGAGTTGTTGTAGGTGGCTCGCTCGGGCTTCAGGGCGTGCATCATGAGATCCATATAGTCGATCGTGCTGTCGTTGGGCACCTCAAACTGACCCCTTACGTAGAGGTTGCCCATGGTGTCGAAGGCCAGCTCTTGTGCAAAGAGCGGCGTGCCCAGCCAGGGCAGTAGCGCGAGTATGAGCCAGCGTTTCATGCGGCCCTAAGCTAGCAAAATGCCCGCAGAATATCTGTATCGCAAGGGGCTAGGGGTTGATAAACGTCGCGCCGTAGCAACTGGAGGACACATCGACGGGCTGCGGGTAGGTGGTCTCGACCACCGGGTTATCGAGGGTTGTGAGGTCGATAACGTTGTATTGCCCAGGCGGCAGGCTGACATCGGGTGGCGGGTGGTGCCAGTCGTTGTTGCCCAGGCCGTCGCCAAACACAAACAGCCGCTGGCGATCTTCATCCAGTGCCATGCCCCGCGGGCGTTGGGCCAGCCCGTAAATGTTTTTACGCCATGTGAGCGTGCCGTCGCCGTTGATGTCGTACACCATCAGCGCGCCGTCGCGGCGGCTTTCTGGCCTACAGACGGGCCCCACCGTCACCACGAACAGCTTGCCGTTCCAGATGCGCATCAGACGGGGGTAAATGCCCGTGCCGTTGGGACATTCGCCTTGCTGTGCCAGCTCTTCTTCAACGACTTGCATGCTGGGGCCACTGACATCCACTACCACGATACGCGAGGCAGAGCCCTGGTCGCCGCCGTCGCAGGTGGCATACAGCGTGTTGCCGTCTTCAGACAACAGCAACTGGTAAATGTTCAGGTTACCGGGCGGGGCGAGCTCAATGAAATCCGGAAAGCCATCCATGAACGTGCCGTTGCTTGGGTCCAGGTTGATTTTGCGCACGCGGTTGCCGCTGTTGGAGCCCACGTAGGCCACCGTGAAATCGTCGTTGAGGGCGATGCCATGAGGCCGTACGAACGAGGACTCCGTGAGCTTGTCAGTTACCTGCAGCGTGTTTGCATCTAGGATAGCGACGTCCAGCGCCGCATTTTGAGCGCCTGAACCGGCATCATCCACCCAGTTCGACACCATCAGCCAGCGGCCATCGCTCGAAACTTCAACGTGCGCCACCTGTTCGCCCAGGTTTTCGCTCGTGCGAGCCACGCGTTCATAGGTGGTGGTGCTGTACTTTTCCACTGCGCCACCTTCAATCAGCGTCACATACACGTACTGCCCATCGGGCGACTGTTGCACATAGTGCGGGTTCTCGATAAAGTTGGGGTCGGTGCCGACTTCAATATAGCGCATCACGACGCCGGTCTCGCCATCCACGACGCCCATCAGGTCCGATCCGCTGCATAAAAAGAAGCCCTTGCCGTGAGATTGGCTTTGCTTGTCGTACCACATGGGTCGGCCCTCGCGGTCAGGTGCGCCGCTATTGATCCAGGTCTTCAGCGCCTCGAATTCCGCTTCCGTCAGCGAGTTGCTCTCGTCGAATTCGTAGCTGGCAGTGTAGGGCATGTAGGGCGGGAAGCTCGGGCCATCGTACATCGAATCGGGGTTGGTGTGCCACAACATATGCGAGTAAAGAATGCTGTAGGGCACCACCACCGACCCATATCGATAGCCCGCGCGAATGGACGACACACTGCTGAGCGAAAGGCCGTAGGTGGCGTTGTCGTCGCGGTGGCAGTTGGTGCAGTTGCGATTATCGAAAATCGTAGCGATGTCGTCGGGCAGCGGGCGCTCTTCGGCGGTGGGCGGCTCGGGGCCATTGCCCTCGTCGGTGCAGGCGCTCATGAACACTAGGAGCGGCAAGACGAGCAATAGCGTGATGTTGGCGGAACGGTGATGCATTTTTAGGTGTAATATCACTGATAGTCTTAGAGCCTGTTGAAATTTAGCGATTGAGCCCTTTTCGGCTGCTTTTAGCGAATTTCTGCGTTGAACGAATCGGCCTATACGAAGGAATATGTCCACTTCGTCCGCCTTGAAATTCACTCAAAACCTGTCCTGAGCGTAGTCGAATGGGTCAACTCGAAAATCATCTTTTCGCCAAATCTCAACAGAGTCTTAGAATAACGCACAAAACCCACGAGTATGCAAGCGAATCCTTGCGACTCGGTGGTTTTGGTCACACAACGGCCGGCATATACGCTCGAATGAGCACGCGCTTTATCTTTATATCACCTCTACCCCACGACCTCTTTTAGTCAAACGCACACATCATGAAACGCATTCGTCCCGCATTCCAGCTTTCCTCACCTTTTACAATTCTGCTCTTCAGCCTGCTACTTATCGCGGGCCTCTCCGCTTGCAATGGCGGTGGAGATGACAAAGGTAATGACGCCAACCAGTACACCGACACCCACGACAAAGGCCGCATCAAAATCGTGGTCGACGAAACCCTGAAGCCCTTCGCGCAGGCAGAGGTGATCGCTTACGAGCAGCAGTATCCGAAAACAAAGTTTGATGTCGCGTATCTGCCCGAGCGCAAGGCCTTCAAGCAGTTCATGGCCGAAGACGACACCGTGCGGCTCATCATCGGCACACGCGAGCTGCGAGAAAACGAAAAGCAGGCGTTCAAGCCGAAAAAATTCAAGCCTCGCACCTATGAAATGGCCTACGATGCCGTGGCGTTTATCGTCCACAAAGACAACGTCGACCAGGACCTGACTATGGAAGAGGTGAAGCGCATCCTGAGTGGCGAGGTGACGAAATGGCCCGAGCTGAACGAACCCGGCGCCCTCGACGAGGAAATCCGCATCGTTTTCGACGATGCGAACTCCAGCACCCGCCGCGTGCTTTCCGACAGCCTGATGGCGCCCGACAACATGGCGAAATCGCGCCTGTATGCTGCCGGTAGCACGCCGGAAGTCATCAAATACGTCGCCGAGAACAAAAACGCGCTTGGCGTGGTGGGCTACAACTGGATTTCGGACACCAGCCAGGAGGACATCGCCGATGCGTACAAAGACGTCATCATGGTGAGCCTGCCCAGCACGCAGAACGTGCAGAAATACGTCTACCTGCCCGACTACCCCATCCAGTTCTTGCGCAACAACATCTACCCACTGCGCCGCAGCGTGTATGTGCATGTTGGCGAGCCGCACCGCGGCTTGGGCACCGGCCTGGCGAATTTTATCGGCGGACAACAGGGTCTGCGCATCATTTTGCAGAGCGGGCTCTACCCCATGGGGCGTTTGGCACGAAAAGTGCAGTTTGAAGAAGTACCGGCCAAACAAATGCCGGACAACGTGGAAGGCGGTTTATAAACCCAGACTCCAAAGCGCCTGAAAATTGTCACAGAACAATCGCGGAATAAAACCCGCAGAGGCGCGTTATTCTGGCAGCAAACCACCTGAAACTTTGCAGCTGGCCGAATGGTTAGCCTTGCGATTCTGGTGCAGCAACTTCTGTAATCCTATTCTAAGGGCGAAAGGAAGTTGAGTTTTCTATACAGGGGTGTGGAGACCTGCATTTGAACGCCGCAAGTTATATCTTCGCAACCGCAGCAAAGTATTTACACGTTTTCGTAAGCACCTCAATCACATGCGCTGTATGAATCTTCAGACCCAACTCATCCGTCTCAGCCTCACGCTTGCACTTGCGCTGGCCACCACGTGGTCGACCCTGGCGCAGCAATCCATCCCCGAGGCCATCACGCCCTACCTCAACGGCAACTATCGCCTGGCCAGCAAGCAGCTGATCAAGGCCATTCCGGAGGGCAGCAACAAGAACCAGCCGATGGGCTACTATTACCTCGGCATGTCGTACTACCGCCTGGCCACCGACCCCGAGCAGGGCGCAGCTGCGGGCTACAACGAGGAAGAAATGCTCGAAAAAGCCCGCAAGGCTTTTGAGAAAGGCATCGACGAGAACAAGCGCTATGGCTACAACTATGCCGGTCGCGGCCTGATTCAGGTGCAGAAAGGCAAAGTGGACGAGGCCAAGCAGAACTTCCAGTTGGCCATTGAGCAGGCTCCGGAGGACGTTGAACTGCTGATCGTGCTCTCTGAAGCCTACGTCGATCTGTACCAGAACAAGGACATCGCCAAGCCCAAGCGCGACGAGGCCATCGGTGAGGCCACGACGCTGCTGACCCGCGCCGAGCTCGACGTGCCCCGCTGCCACCGCCTCGGCCTCGAGCTCGCCGCGCTCTCGCACCTGGCCGGGGCGCCGCGGCAGGCGCAGCTCGCCCGCTACGACCTCGCC
>CAZTEZ010000249.1:0-5008 GCA_964611815.1 uncultured Bacteroidia bacterium
TGGCCACTTGCTGACCTATAGAGTGGGCACCAACGGCGGGGAGTTTGCGCTGGAGCAGAATTTTTATGTGCAGAAAGTCATTCAGATGTCGAGCTGGAATTTTCGGGAGTACACCGAGTTTGTTGAACAGAACAGCACCCAACCCACCGGCGAGCCCGACCCCGACGCCCCCGAAACCGCCCAACTGGTCGATGTACCCCACCGATTCTACGTGGCCGAAAACCACCCCGACGAACGCACCGAACGCGCCGAAGCGAGCTTCGCAAATGGCTTCGGCTGGCTGCTGATTTTGAACGAGCTCGGCGAATCGCTGAACAACATCCAGCCCGCGCGCTTTAACGAAGACCGCCGGCGGTAAACAAAATGCCCGATTGACCCTAGAAAAAAGCCCCTTGCAGTTGCAAGGGGCTAGCTTTTGTGGCAGCGCCGCCGGGACTCGAACCCGGATCTAAGCTTTAGGAAAGCCCTATTCTATCCGGTTGAACTACGGCGCCACTTCTAATGCAAAAGTGCTGCAAAGATAAGCAATGTGGGTAGCCGCAAGTCAAGGAGCGGGTTTAGAAACCGTATGCGTCGTTGTCGGGGTCCCAGTGGCTGGCATCCAGCGGTGGGTTGACGATGAGGTTGTAGAACTCGTAGCGCGCGTACAGGCCCTTGTTGTCGTACACGACGGTTTTTACGGGCAGCATGTTCTTGACGTCCAGCAAGATGACGGTCTTCTTGGCGTAGTCCGTCGGGATGCGGATGCTCTGCCCGGCGCGCACGTCGTCGTAGTCGTCGAGGTTGTTGGCCTCCAGAATCATGTGCTCGCTCAGGGCGTACTTCTTGGCGATGCGGATCAAATCCTCACCGGCCTTCACGGTGTAACTTTTGTAGCCCCAGTTGGGGTTCTCCATTTCGATTTTGTGGCAGGTGCGGCCGTCCCAGGTTACTTTGCCCAGGTACTTCACCATGCTTTTGGCCTTGTCGCCGTACTTGCTTTTCAGCTTCTTGGTGATGTCCGCCATCTGGTCGAAACCAGCCGCCGTGATGTTATGGTGCTGGTTTTCGCGCATGCGACCACCGTCGATGTCGAGGTTCAGATTCGGAATCAGCTTACCGGCGTTCACTTTGGCCTCGCCGTCATTCCACCCCTGTTTGTAAATCACCTCCAAGTTCTCGCGCGGGGTGTACTGCTTCATGTACACCTTCAAGGGTTTGCGATTGATTTTGAACAGCGCGTTTTCGTAGTGCATGTTGCCGTTGATGCGCTCCCATTTTTTCTGGGTGTACATCAGGGTGTTGATGTTTTCGGTGGCCTTCACCATATCTTCGAGCAGCGCAATGGGGTCTTGCGCGTGAACGGTGGGCCGTAGGATCAGCAGCGAAAGCAGCAGAATAGCGGGGGTCAGCAGCGTTTTTTTCATCGTATATCGGGGTGAATGATTTGTAGGCAGAGTAGTCAAAGACTGTGCCAGTAGGCAAAGACTTGAAAGTTATGGCAGTAAAATACGGAATTCTCTGCTGCTACAACTACCTGCACCACGCCCGAGTAAGAAAAGCGCTGAACACCGACCTCAGAAGCCGTAAGCGTCGTTGTCGGGGTCCCAATGCTCGGCACCGAGCGGTGGGTTCACGAGCACGTTCGAGAACTCGTAACGCTCGTACAGGCCCTTGTCGTCATACGTAAGCGTTCGGATGGGCATGTAGGTCTCCGCGTCAATGTACATCACGGTGCGCTTGGCGTAATCGGTAGGAATGCGAATGCGTTGCCCGGCCTCCACGTCGAAGTAGCCGTCGACATCGCTGTTGCCCTCCATAATCATGTGCTCGCACAGGCCCTTGCGTTTGGCCAGGCTGATGAGGTTTTCGCCAGCGCGCACGCTGTAGCTCGTCCAGCCCCAGTTGGGGTTGCTCATTTCGATTTTGTGGCAGGTTCGGCCATCTCACTCCACCTTGCCTTTGTAGCTGGTCATTTCCACGGCCTTCGCACCGTATTTGTCGAGCAGCTTCGTAGAAATATCCGCCACGACCGCAAAGCCAGCGTTGACGATCGCATGGTGGTTACCGTTGCGCATACGCGAGCCGTGCACGTCAAGATTAAGATTCGGAATGAAGCGCCCGGCGTTCACTTTGGCTTCGTTGTCGTTCCAGCCCTCGCGATAGATGATTTCGGTGCCGTCGCGTGGCGCGTACTGCTTCATATACACCTTAAACGGCGACAAGTTGATTTTGAACAGTCCGCTGCCATACGACATTTCGCCCTCCACGCGCTCCCACTTCTTCTGAGTGTACATCAAGGTGTTCACTTTGCCCACTTCCGTAATCATCTTTTTGACGACAGAAATGGCCTGTTGATCAGCAAAAACTTTGGTGATCGGGGCGCTACAGACAAAAATGAGTAGCAGGACGGCGAGCAGACGAGTAGTGCGCATAGTTGTGCAGAGAAGATGTACTGCCAAAACGCCGAGGCTTTGACAATGGTATCTGAACTTAAATAAATTTACGCCAGTTGCCCGAAAAAAACTCAGTCGAATTTGGGCGCCACGTACCAGCCGTCGTCTTTGTAGTCGGGAATGCCGGGTAGTTTAATGCCATGCTCGTGAACGAGCTGCACGCGCTCAATCTGGATGTGCCCACTGCCATCGGGGCGATGGCCAAAAAAGCACAGGAAGGTGTACTCAAACACCTGCATGTCAAAATCGACCTCCATGCCGTTTTCGGGGAGCTTTTTCAGGAGCTCCTTTTCGAAGTAGGGCTTGATATTCCAGTACTCCGGGTCGTTGAAAAACAGCCGATTGAACAGGTTGAAGGCCTCGATGGCAAACCACCGCAGGTTTTCGCCCTGCGGGGTGATGTCCTTGGTGGTGTAGTAGTTGATGAGCGTATGGTGGCGCAGGCAGCCCTTCTGCTCGATTTCGACGCGTCGGTGGGGGTCCAGCTGAGCCGATTCGAACTTGAGATCGTCTTCCCAAGTGTGGTTGCGGAAATACAGGTTATCGCGCTGGATGACCGGCTCCATGTTCTCGGGTTTCACCCGGCAATCGCCCGAGGCGGGTTCGCGACGGCCAATCACGAGCTGCGCATCAGCCAGCAGCGGCACGAGTGCGAGCAGTTCGATCAGTAGCAGGAGTCGAATGAAAGCAGACATACAGTTACAAAACTAACAGAATCTGGCGAGCGTGTGCCGTCGGAAGGCATTCGTGCGTTAAATTCGCCGATTGGCGAACACACCCCCGCCAGCTAACACGCGTTTTTCAGCGTCCCTACTCAACATGGGTATCATCGTCAGACAGGGCTTTAAGGCCATGCTCGCCAACTACGTGGGCATGCTCTTCGGCATGGTGAACGTGCTGCTGCTCTACCCCAGCTTTGTCTCAGCCGAAGTCTTTGGCCTCACGCGGGTGTTCTACGAGGCCTCGATGTTCTATTACATCTTTGCGCAGATCGGCATCAACTCCATCGCCTTTCGCTATTTCCCGCGCTTCAAAGACTTCGACAAGGGCCACCACGGGTTCCTCACCTTCACGCTGATTTACCCTCTGATCGGCTTCGTGCTGTTCACGGTGCTCTACTTCGTACTGCGCGAGCCGATTGTCGCGATCTATATCGAGAAATCGCCGCTGGTGACCGAGTACTTCCACCTGCTCCCGCTGATGGTCGTGCTGATGGTGTTCCACTTTTCGCTCGAGACCTACACCAGACTACACAACCGCTCGGCTGTAACGAGCTATGTGCGTGAAATCGGTATCCGTGCCCTGAATGTCGTGGGCATCTTGCTCTTTGCGTTTGGCCTGCTGAGCGTCTCGGGCTTTCTCATCTTCCTGAGCCTGTCGTATGGCGTGGCCACGCTCGTGCTGACGGTCTATCTCAAACGCATGGGCTGGCTGTTTCTGGGCTGGCCCAAAAAGCTGCTGCAGTGGGCGGTGCTCAAAGAGATGGTCATTTACGGGGGGTTCACGATTTTGGGCAGCATCGGGTCGTATGCCGCCGTGAAGCTCGATATCATGATGGTGCCGGCCATGATGGGGCTGCCGCCGGTGTCGTATTACTTCATTGCGGTCACCATCTCGCGGCTGTTGCAGATGCCTCGCGACGCCCTGCGCCACTCGGTGATTCCTACGATGAGCGATGCCATTGAAGCCAACGACCACCAAAAAATTGCAGAGCTGAACAAAAAATCCAGCATCAACATGGTGCTCATCAGTGGGTTGCTCATCGTGCTCATCAGTGTTAACCTCGACGCGTTTTATGCCCTGGGGATGCTGCTCTGGAAAGATCCGGGTTATTTAACGGGCGTCACGAGTGTGTATGTGCTCATGCTCGCCAGACTGATCGACAACAGCACGGGCATGAGCAACGAAATGATCCTGTACTCGAAATACTACAAGTATCAGGTCGCGTTCATGTTTGCGATGATCGGCATCAACTACTTCCTGAACCTCTGGCTGATACCGGTGTACGGCCTCACTGGCGCAGCAATGGCGACGGGTTTGTCCGTAAGCTTCATCGCATTTTTACGGGTAATTTCCGTGAAATACATGTTCCGTTCCCAGCCCTACACCTGGACGTTTCTGTGGCTGGTCATCCTGACGGCCGTCGTCACGGTGCCGGTGTATTTCATCCCGCTGCCCAACCAGACGGCCATGGAAGCGGTGGTCAGCATGGTGGTCAAAACACTCATCGGCGGTGGTGCGTTTTTGGGCATCGCCTACTGGCTGAAGCTATCGCCTCAGGCCAACGCGCTGGGCGAAGATCTACTGCGCCGGGCGCTGCGATTGATCGGCCGGTGAGCGTTTGTCCAGGCCTTTCCAAAATGCGCGAATGGCCATGCGCACCTGATCAGGTGCACGGTTAAGCAGGTAGTGCTGACCTTCCACTGGCAGCTTGAGCAAATTCGCCTGAGGGGGGTAGTCAGCAGCAATTGGTGCAGTTTTGGCGTCCGAAGAAGTCAGCACCATCAAGGGCAGGCTATCTAACTGCGCCAAGCTGCCGATGCTATGCTGGTAGCGTCCGTCTTCATCCCAAA
>CAZTEZ010000250.1:0-4980 GCA_964611815.1 uncultured Bacteroidia bacterium
ACGAGTTACGGTGCCATCGCCAAAGCGCTGGGCCGGCCAGGTGCAGCGCGGATGGTCGGTTACGCGATGCGCGCAAGTATGCATCGGCCAGATTTGCAAATGCCGGCCCACCGCGTGCTCAACCGCAAGGGATTGCTCACCGGCAAGCACAGCTTCGACCCGCCGGGTGAGATGCAACGCCGACTGGAAGCCGAAGGGCACGTCGTGAAAGGCGATGTTTTATAACGAGTTCGACGCCCGATTCTGGGATCCGGGCGTCGAATTAAAAGTCGAGTAATATAAATTTAGCGACTGATGATTAGTCAGCCTTGACGCTGCTGCCACCGTCGGCATCCACCTCAGTAACAGGCGGTTCGCCCTTGATTTTGACATCGCAAGCCCCTCGCGCTCTGACGCGGGCGTAGGCCGTCGCGTTCACTTTGACCTGGGTGGTGCCCGTGAGGTCGAGAATGACCTGTGGGGTTTCGAGCTCTTCAGTATCAATTTTACCGGAGCCACCGGCTTCGATAATCAGGAAGTCGGCACGGCCGGAAAGCTCCAGCTCTGCGCCACCACGGCCGTAAACCTCAACGCGCTTGGCATCTACGTCCACTTTGTGTGTGCCGTCGCCTTCCATGAAGATAACGAGCGTGGAACCGGGGTTGCGGGCGAGCGTACTGGTGTTATCCGAGCCTTTGAACATCAGTTTCACGGTGTCGGGCAGCAGTTCGGGGTTCAGGTCCTGAGCCTGAGCGGTGTTGGAACTGAGGCTGCAAGCAAATAGCAGTCCGAGGAGAAGCGTAATGGAGTAGCGCATGGTCTAATTCGTTGAGAGTCGAGCTTTAAAATTGCGGTTGTGATGCCAATATAAGACATCTACCGGCAAACACCTAACCGGCTTGTCCACCGAAACGTTTAACATGATTTGAACAAAACAAAAAACCGCCTACAGCAGGGCTGCAAACGGTTTCGATACCTTTTGATGATGAATTCGTGCCGGGATGTAGTGATCGTGCTGGTCACCAGGTAAAGTGCCGAGCGACCAACAGCAGCGGTCAATTACATCGTGTAGCCACGCTCATCAGCGAGCTTGCGCAGGTTCACCAGCGCATAACGCATACGCCCGAGGGCAGTGTTGATGCTCACGTCCGTAAGCTTCGCGATTTCCTTGAAGCTCATTTTGTTGTAGTGACGCATGATAAGCACCTCACGCTGGTTTTCAGGCAGCTCGCGGATAATCTCGCGCACAAAGCGCTTGTTTTCCTCGCGAATGAACTCGCGCTCGCGCGATTCGCTCGTGTTGTAGAAGTTATCGAGGAAAGCCGTGTTGTCTGAGGCGTTGATCTGCGGGTTGCGCTTTTCCTTGCGGAAGTAGTCGATCGCCAGGTTGCGGCACAGGCGCAGGGCCCAGGGCAAAAACTTGCCCTTTTCGTTGTAGCCGCCCTTGTTCAGGACTTTCACAATCTTGATGAGCGCATCCTGGTACAGGTCCTCTGCCACATCACGGTCTTTCGTAATCGTCAGTATGCTAGAAATCATTTTCGCACGGTGGCGCGTTACTAATTCCTCGAAAGCTTTTGAGTTGCCATCGAGATAATCTTTTATGAGCAGGCTGTCGCCGGCGCCGTCGTAGGTTTCTCCGTAAGTAGGGTGATGCATGTTGCTTACCGTTGAATTCTGTGACTAATTCAGCACGAGAGTCTTATGGTATCGTGCGCTACCAAGGGGCTTATGGTACAAACCAGGGGTGGTTCAGGAAGAAGTCTTAAGTAGAGTAGAGAATTCGTCTATAGGCGGTAAGCGTGGTTGAGGTTCGGACTAATAACCGAAGTGATGCGGGTGTGGTGCTGTAAAGCGCTTTCTGTTCGTTAACTTTGAGTAGATACTCAGTTCGGGAACGGAACGCCTCATTGGCACCGTTTCAGCTAAAGTACAAACTGTAGATATACAAAACAATAGCCGTGCCAAAAATCGAGCAAACGAGCGTTCGGACGACCAGCATCTCTATCAAGGGTGCGCGGACGCATAACCTCAAGAATATCAGCGTAGAAATCCCCCGTGGAAAGCTCACCGTCGTGACCGGCGTGAGTGGCAGCGGAAAATCATCGCTGGTGTTCGACACGCTCTATGCCGAGGGCCACCGGCGCTATGTTGAAAGCCTCTCGAGCTACGCACGGCAGTTTCTGAGCCGGATGGACAAGCCGCCGGTCGATTACATCAAGGGCCTTTCCCCAGCCATCGCCATCGAACAGCGCACGGTGTCGAGCAACCCGCGCTCTACGGTGGGCAGTATTACGGAAATTACGGATTACCTGCGGTTGCTCTTCGCGCGCTTGGGCGTGACGATCTCACCCGTCAGTGGCGAGCCGGTGACCTACGACTCGGTGACAGACGTCGTGGAGTACGTACTGTCCAGAAATGCAGACGACCGTGTCTACATTTTAGCACCCCTGCCCCTCACCGACCGCCACCCGGCCAAAGAGCTGGAGCTGCTGGCGCAGATGGGCTTTCGTTTCGTATATGAAGAAGGCGAGGTGCTGGAGATTGAAGACTTACTCACGAAAGGCACCCACGAGATGCCCGCCTTCGACGAGCACGGGCCTATTCTGGTGGTCGACCGCTTTAAGGTGCGCTCGGCAGAAGACGAGGACTTTCAGCACCGCGTGGCCGATTCGATTCAGACGGCCTACAACGAGGGCAACGGCGAGTGCTACTTGCGCGTGAACAACGAGGACCCCGTCCAGTTCAGCGAGCGCTTTGAAGCCGACGGCATTCAATTCGAGCACCCGACGGTGAATCTGTTCAACTCGAACAACCCCATAGGCGCTTGCCCGGAATGCGAGGGCTTCGGGCGCATCATGGGCATCGACGAAGAGCTGGTCATTCCTGACCAGGAGCTTTCGGTGAACGCCGGCGCCGTGCGGCCCTGGCAAGGCGTGACCATGAGCGAATACCTCGAAAGCTTCAAGCGCCAGGCGAAAAAGAAAGATTTCCCGCTGGACAAGCCGTACTACCAGCTCTCGGCTGAGGAGAAAAAACTGCTCTGGGAAGGCGACAGGCAGGTCACGGGCATCAACGACTTTTTCGACGACCTGCGTAAGCAGAGTTACAAAGTGCAATACCGTGTACTGTTGGCCCGGTATCGCGGGTACACCACTTGCCCGACCTGCAACGGCAAGCGCTTGCGCCCTGAGGCGCTTTACGTGAAAGTCCACGATTACGACTTCGGCGACTTGATGAACCTGCCCATCAACGCGCTGCGCGATACTTTCCAGAGCATCCCATTCACGGACAAGGAGCGCGAAATTGCCCGTCGTCTGCTGCACGAAATCAGCTCGCGCCTGGGTTATCTCGTAGACGTCGGCCTGGGCTATCTCACGCTCGATCGCAAAGCGAACACGCTTTCGGGCGGCGAAACCCAGCGCATTAACCTTGCAACTTCATTGGGTAGCACGCTTACGGGGTCGCTCTACATCCTCGACGAACCCAGCATTGGGCTACACCCGCGCGACAACGAGCGCCTGATTGCGATCCTCAAATCGCTGCGCGATTTGGGCAACACGGTGATTGTCGTTGAACACGACGAGGCCATTATGCGAGAAGCCGACTACCTTGTCGACATGGGCCCACGCGCCGGCGAACACGGCGGTGAGGTGGTCTTTAGCGGCGAATCGGCCAAGTTGAACGGCAAGCACGACTCGCTCACCTCTGAATATTTGCACAAACTGCGCGAGGTGCCCCTGCCCGAAAAGCGCCGCAAACCCAAGCAGTTCGTGGAAGTGCTGGGCGCTTCGGCGAACAACCTGAAGCACATCGATGTGAAGTTTCCGCTGGATGCGCTGACGGTCGTCACGGGCGTGAGTGGCAGTGGCAAAACGACGCTCGTGAAAGAAATCCTCTATCCGGCCTTGGCGCGCGAGCTCGAAATCACGGCCAAAAAGCCAGGCAACCACCGCGGCATCAAGCTGCCGGGCGATAAGATCAGCCACGTTGAGATGATCGACCAGCGGGCCGTGGGGCGCAACCAGCGCTCGAACCCGGTGACCTATGTGGGTGCCTACGACCACATCCGCGACCTATTTGCCAGCCAGCAACTCGCCAAGCAAACGAACCTCAAACCCGCGAGCTTCTCGTTTAACGTGGCCGGTGGGCGCTGCGACACCTGCGAGGGCGAGGGCTTCGTGACGGTCGAGATGCAGTTCCTGCCGGATATCAAACTTGAATGCGAGACCTGTAACGGTCGGCGCTTCAAGCAGGTGGTGCTGGAAGTGACCTACAACGACAAGCACATCTACGACGTGCTGCAGCTGACCGTCGATGAGGCCGTGGAGTTCTTTAAGGAGGAGCCTAAAATCACCGACCGCCTCGCGCAGTTGCAGCAGGTTGGTTTAGGCTACCTGCGCCTAGGGCAAAGCACCGCGACGCTATCTGGCGGGGAGGCCCAGCGCCTGAAGCTGGCCAGTTTCCTGAACCGCAAAGCGGAGGAGCATACGCTTTACATCTTCGACGAGCCCACCACGGGCCTGCACTTTTATGACATCGAGATCCTGATGTCGGCCTTCCAGCAGCTCGTTGATGCGGGTAACTCGCTGATTGTCATTGAGCATAACCTGGACGTGATCAAATGCGCCGACTGGCTCGTCGACCTGGGCACTGAGGGTGGCCACGGAGGTGGTAGCGTAGTATATGACGGCCCCTACGACGGTATTTACGGCAACAAAGACAGCCTAACAGCGGCTTACCTATCCCTGATTCGTTAAAAACACGTTGGCTTTCGAGATTAAAGATGTGGCAGCCCTCGGTGGCTGACGGGCTTTTTCTCGTTCAGCATACGGGTTCACTTACGCCATTCGAGCAATCGTCCTGTATTTAGATTAGGCAAAACCTCAGATTTTTAGGTTTGCGCACTTGCGCGTGGAACCATGAAGTACGAATGGTTTACCTTGTGCTCATATCCTATCCTCCATTGTTTCACATCAACGGTTCCAACCATGCAAAAGA
>CAZTEZ010000251.1:0-4980 GCA_964611815.1 uncultured Bacteroidia bacterium
CCCGGCCTGGCAGACGGCCACGTTCTGCGATGGAACGCCGGCGCGAATGAATGGCAATCGACGGCAATTCCTGGTGCAACAACCAGCGACGTGACTTCTCCCTCAGCAGCAGTACAACTTACGAATAACACTGGCCAGGTCGTTGGCGGTTCCGACCTCATCATTGATGTATTGACCAACGCCGTCGGTCAAGATGGTGTTGTCCCTGCTCCCACGGGCACTAACCGGTACTGGGCAACAGATGCTACAGGTACACCCGGCTGGCAGACACTGCCGACTTTTGGAGACCTTACAGAAATTACAATCGTTGGGAACGGTTTGACGCTAAACAACGGCACCGGCCCCATCCCTGAAATCGGCCTGCCCACAGGCGCTGCTGGGGAGGTGTTGACCTGGAACGTCGGCTCGGGCGAGTGGGAATCTGAGCCCGTACCGGAGACCGATTACACAGGCTTAGGAGAAGTCAACGTGAACACTACTACAAACGAAATCAGCCTGAACACCGGTGATGTTTCGACATCAAGTGATGCAGTCATCTTGGGTGGCACAACCAACGGTGCCGCAGTTGGTACAGGCTTTTCAGTCGATGTGGCTTTCAATAGCTTGAATCAAGACGGGGTGATTCCAGGTCCCGATGGCACAATGGGCGATATGGTATGGGCTACAGATGCGGCTGGCGTTCCAGCTTGGCGCCCGATTCCGAGTGGCGGTGCTGGCACGATAACGGAAGTCGTCGGCGCAGATGGCATCGTGATTACAAACGGAACGGGCCCAACGGTGACCATTGGTCTACCGACAGGCGGCAACCCCGATGACGTGCTGACCTGGGACGGCACCACTTGGACCCCTGAAATCAATCAAGGCTGGCAAATTGATGGTAATGCGGGCACAACCCCGGCGACGAATTTTGTGGGAACTTCTGACAATGCTGGCCTGGCATTCCGAACCAATAACACTGAGGCTCTACGTATTAATACGAATCAAAACGTCGGTATTGGGACAACAACTCCCACCAACGCCAAGCTGGAAGTCGTTTACGATGTGCCAGGCGGTACTAGCGGCAACGGACTGGAGTCAGTAACGACTACCACCAACGGAACGCAAACCGTTCAGTCGACCACGCGCTTAGGTCGGGTGGGTACTGTTTCTCAAATTGCGGTCCAGGGTCAGATGTTGTTAACCGAAACCTCACCATCGCAGTTCACTGGCGGGTTTGGAGTGGGCGGCTCTCTCGGTCACCCCACTGGCGGCACGATCCAAATGACTGGTCTGGATGCCCGTGCAGCTGCAGTCTCCGGTACGCTGGGGAACACCTTCAGTGTCAATGTGACAGAGCGTCAAAGCGTAGCGGCAATATTTGGTCTCATGGGGATGCACAATAGTAACGGTGGCGATGTAACCGGCACTGGCCGCGTCTATGCGGGTCTTTTCCAAGGTAATGGCCGCCTACTGGGTCTGCGTGGCGAAAACTCGGCCTTCATTGAGTTTTTGCCTCAGCATCAGCAAACGAACTATCACACGGCGGTCGTCGGTTTTTACAATACTGCTGCAAACGGTGGCAACAGCAATGCCAGCACGGGGACACCTACAAACTACTTTTCAATTGAGGCGAACGTAGATAACACGATTAGCGATGATATTGTCATGCAGTTTCATACCGCTGCTGGCAACGTTGGTATCGGTGAGAACGCCCCCGCAACAAAGCTGCATTTAACGGGCGGTCGCTTACGCATCGAAAACGCTGCGAGTTTCTACGATTTGCCGGCAGCCGACGGCACGAATGGGCAGGTGATGGTAACGGATGGTTCTGGCGATGTCAGTTGGCAGACGCTCCCCGCCGGCGGTTCAACCTACACCGGCGTTGGTATCGTGGATGTTAACAACACAACCAACGAAATTAGTCTGGGCAGCGGCTTGGCCAACGGCCACGTGCTTACTTGGAACGCGACGCTTGGCCAGTGGGAGTCGCAGCCTTCAGGCTCCGGTGCGGACAATTGGGGCAGCGCAGTCGTGAACCACGAGACGAACTCCCCCATCAGCGGCGCTGGCACGCCGGGCGACCCGCTGGACTTCGTGAACGGCATTACTGCGGGCGATGTGCTGATTTGGGACGGCACCACCTGGCAGCCCGGCAACAGCCCAGCCGGGGTAACGGCGAAAATTGCTTCAGATGGTACTGTGAACTACGGATCAGTCACGGCCTCACAAACGGCCACTGGTGTTTATGAAGTCACTTTTCCCACGCCCTTTGCAGTGCCACCAGTGGTAACCGTTACACCCATTCAAGAGGTGCTTGGTGGCGGTTGTGGCGTTACGCCCTGCAATACTGCGCCTCCGCAAAGCGCGTATTGCACACCGCCCTATACTGAACCCTGTAGTCAAGTTATTGGTGGCAACACGATCACTTATCGTATCAACGGCGTGACAACAACCGGAGGCATCACCAATATCTCTGACCCCTCTTCAACCTGCTCGCCTGGCCAATGGGCGCAGAATGGACAGACGGTGCAAATCAACTCAGGCGGCACGTTCAACATGGACGTTGGAGTCATCAGCAACAACACGTTTGATACGGACGGTGGCTATGTGCATGTATTTATCGACTGGAACCAGGACGGAGACTACGATGATGCTGATGAATTCGTGTATGATAGCGGCACGCCGTCATTCACACACAGCTTTTCAGTCACGGCACCCTGCACGGCCATTTGCGGCACCACGCGCATGCGGGTGCGCTACGATAACAACAACTTCTGGGACCCAACCCCAGGTCCTGGTGCCTGCAACTCTTATCGCCTGGGCGAAACCCACGATTACAACGTGCAGATCAATTCGCCTTCTTTGACGGGCCCGCGCTTCTGTAACATTACGGGCACGACGACCAACTCGGCTACTATCGAGTGCTACGATCTCACGGGAAGTCTCGAAGATTCGGCTTTTGGCTTGCGCGCAAGCGAGTAAAAGCTTGATTATCTAGCGCCGCTGAATTGCGACGCGAAACGTCAATAAGCGCCCTGCGCGCTGGCCCTGCATCATGCTGAACTGCAGGCGCGGCAGTAGCTCCAGCGCCCAGCGCTTGGTCAGGCGGAGGTGCATGGCGCAACCCAAGCTGACACGCCCGGCGGCCACAGCTTGCTCATTCAGGGCCAGTTGCGTCTGAAAGCCCGAAATCATATCTGTTTGTAGCGTCTGCACCCGCGAATAGATCGCCGGCATAAAGGCCACGCTGAACTCCGGCTGCACATGGAAATCGCCATCGGTATCTGCATTGAGCTGCAAGCTGAGCTGTGGGCCGGCGTGCTGCCGACGTGTGCGCATCTCGCCGAAAGCCGTAGGGTTGTCCAGCACAAGGTTCTGGCCAATCGTCGCTTCTTCCTGTAGTGGGGTCTGCATCCAAGCCGCACCGAGGTTCACGTTCAGGATGCTGGTGTGCGCTACGTTCAACTCCACGCGCCCACCCAGATTGGTGGTCGTGCGGGTGGCGGGGGTTTTCTCGCCCCGGCCCTCGCCGCTACCTTCGCCCGGTTTGCCCGCATGCAGTGCAGGCATGCATTGCAGCGCGAAGATAAAAGTGGTTAGTAAACGTAGCATACTGCAATAAACGCGCAAAAAGCCTGCCAGTATGCAACGCGGTTGGAGTATTCGTCCACAGGTTCTGCACCGTGGGTGTGTACATCCTGCTCCTGAGCGGATTATGAGCCCGTGAACGTCTGGCGCGTGCCGTCCGGATTCGTCAGTGAAACGAGATAGCCGCTGCCACCATAAAAGGACAAATCAAAAGGATATTTTTTGGCGGGGCTGCCGGCAAAATAAGTCACAAAATGCAAGGTGTTATTATTCACCGATTCTACCTGCATCGGAATCTGCTTTCCGTTTGGGTTCACGTATTTCACCTGCCAATTGCCAGCGCTGGGTTGGGTGATGATCAGCTGCTCTTTGGAAGCCTGGTCTTCCACCTGAATCTTCTTGCCGACGAATGCTTGCCCAAGCGAGCGCATTGAAGCAGGGCTTTGGTCAAACAGCGGCGATCCGTGTAAAAAGTGTGTCAACTGTTTGCCGTTTCGAGTGATGGCGAATACTTCACCGTCCATCGCAACGCGATATTCAAACTGAGCGCCTGCGAATTTGCTCTTCAAGCTAGAAGGCCAGTTGATCTTGGCCTCGATGCCATCTATTGCAATCATAGGGTCGGAGTTGGGCACGACTTTCTGACTTGCAATTGGAAGGGTAACCCATTCGCCGCCACCCGTGTTGTACTGTAGTTTGAGCAGTTTCTGTGCGTTGTTATTACCGTCTACACGTTCATAGTACAACAACTCACCGGTTTGGAAATTCGCGGCAACGGATTTGTTTAATTTTTGAGCAACAGCTGGAGGCGCCAAAAGTAAAAGTAAAAGTAAAGATGCCAGCGACAGTACGATAGGAGGGCGGTTTAACATTTTCAACTTCAATTTTGATTAAGCTATCTATTTTAGGATGGTGATTTATAGTAGCTTATGAGGTTTAACAAAAAATTAAAGTTCATGAACCGTATACCAGCCCGAAATCCAGCCGCCCGTTCATCAAGTTGAAATAGCCCGAGCCCGCCTCACCCACCGAAATGTCGTAAAAGAACCCCGGCTTCACGCGAAAGCTGAGCTTGTCGTTGATGGGGAAGTCGTTCACCATCGTGAGGCCGAAGCTGAAATGGGGCGTGCTTCGAAACATGAAGCCACGTGAGGTGCCGGCATTTCGCGAGTTGGGAAGGTTTGCGTTCTGGTAAACAGCGCCATAGGCTGCGTTGAACTCATCTCGATTTAGCATTTTGTTTGAGATGGTCATTAGCCAAACGACACCAAGCTGCGCCCCTAAGCTCATCCTCCAGTTCGATTTGTCGATAAGCTGTCTGCGCAGCGCAAACTGAAATTCCATGGCACCCGACCCCGAGTGTAAGCTTCCCCAAAACAGAAACAAATTAACCTAGAGAGAAGCGCTTGTTGA
>CAZTEZ010000252.1:0-4976 GCA_964611815.1 uncultured Bacteroidia bacterium
TTCGAGCGGGTCATACGTGAACTCGCCATTCAGTCCGTCCATGGTCACCGCGAAAGCCACGTCGTCATCGTAGGTATAGTCCGGGAAGCCCGTCTGGTGCGTGGCAGCTGGCGCAGGGTCACGGTGGTGTCAATGTTCGGGTTCGTGATGGTGGTCAGGTACTTGCCCAGGTGGTCATCCAAATCCATGTTACCCTGCACGACCTGTTCGAGCACCGCCGCGGCGGTCACGCTTTTTGTCGCCGAGTAGTAGCGGAAGTGGTAGTCTTCGGTCATGGGCAGGCTGTCGATATACGCCCAGCCAGTGGAGCCTTCCCAGTGTTGTTCTTCGTAGCGTACCGAGGCCACGATACCGGCCACCCAGCCCTCGCCCGGTGCGTTATAGATGCTATCGAGACGGGCTTGCAGTGCAATGGGGTCAAGCGTGATGGGGCCCTGCGCTTGCAGGCTGCCGAAGCTCAACAGAAAAGTCAAAAGGATCAGGTAGTAGTTTTTCATGAGTAAGTCGGTTAACAATTCCTTAATATACGGAACTGTAAACTCGCTTCCAATCTCAATTTTGCGGTATTTTTTCAACAGCGCATCAAGCCTGCTTCAACACGCACAAAAAAATGAGCGGACCGTAGCCCGCTCACCTCCTAACATCATAAACCACTATTGAGCTGCAGTGTGATCTGCAGCCGTAAGTTCTTTGTGCCTGCTCAATTTTCGGCAGGTTGCATGGTGGCCCAAAGCGGGGCCAGGTCGACGAAGATGCGCACTTCTTGTTGCAGGCCCTCGGCCATCTTCACGATGGTGGTAGCCGGCACCGTAACAAGCGCATCATCTTTGGTGGTGTACGTCACGCCGACTTCCAACACGTAAGTATCACCGTCGACGAAGGTGTGCTTTGAAGCATGCGTGATTTTTTTCAGACCAGCGAAAAACGGCACCAGCGCCTCCCGCACGGCATCGCGACCAGTGGCGGTCGGGTTGTTGCCGAAGGTAAACTGGACGTCCTCGGCCAAAAACGGCAGGTAGTTGTCGAGGTCCAGCGCATCGACTGCTTCGTAGGCAGCTTTCAGGCGCAAAATGTCAGTTTCCTGTGTCGAAATGCTCTTGGTGACCATAGGTCTTTCGCTTGATTCGTTCGCAATTTTACAACGAAACTGGGTTGCTGTCAAGAGAATCGTAATAAAAATCGTATTCAGTGAAAACTTTCGTGGTTTCACTGCGCACTGAAAACAGATTCAAGTGGCGTAAAAACAGATGCAACGGGGTACAAAAAAACGCCCCTGAGTGGTTCAGAGGCGCTAAATGTGAGGCGATTACGAATCAATCCATGCTGTGTGCTGAGAATGCCGAATTCGCAAAGTTGGCTTTCACTTTATTCGTGACAGCCACCACATCGGCGCTACTCATTGAGAAATCTTCACTGGTCAGATCAATGTCGTTGAGCACTGACTTCACGTCGAAATCAACGTGCCAGGTCAAATCGCCGTTGTCGGCCACCATCGGCGCAACAGCAGCAAGTGTGCTCACTTCCTGGAAGTTCTCGTTGTTGGCGATGTGGTAGGTAATCGAGCGCGAAGAGTCCGGGTCGCTCGCCAGGGTGTAGTCCGCTTCGTAGCGAATGAACTTATAGCCCTTCGCGGGGTTCCAGCCCCAGTGCATGTCCGGACGGTACAGAATATCGCCTTCGCTGAGTTCAGCTACAGGGTCAATCCCGTTCAGCGTAGGGTTCAAACCGATATTGAACTTAATCCCCGCGACGGTTTTGTCGCCCAAATCATACTCGCCGAAGCTCAGCGTCTGCATGGGGTTGAGGTGGCCGTCGAATACCTGATAGCTGTCATCTAGCAGTTGCTCAGTGCCATCGTCGAAGACCACGCTCAGATCTGACACAATGAAGCCAACGAACGAAAAGTCGAGCGTCGCCTGGTTGCCACCGGCATCGGTCAGTTGATACTGCTGGCTAGCGTCGAAGGGCTGGCCATCGTAGGTGTAGTGCATCATCATCGAGATGTTGCGGCTGGTGTCGGGCGCGGGGTCGTCGCCTTCGTTGTCGCAGGCGGTAAACAGCAGGCCACTGGCCAGCAGGAGCAGGGTGTAAATTGAAAAGCGTTTCATTTTGAAAGTAGTTTGTTGGGTTGATACACGTGCAGACGGATTCAGCCACGCCAGTACAGGCAAAGCTGTCAACGCAGGTCTGCAGACTGCATTGATGAGAGAAAGCGCAAGATGGGGCGTGCTAGGCTCGTGGGGGCGGTGTATCAACCGTGGGTGCGCGTGTGACTAGGCGCGCGAGATAGGGCGCAGAACTTGCGCCGACAAGGGCTACACGTTGCCAGTCAGTCGCACTGGCAGTGGCCTCCAAATGTACGAGCGTGTTGGTGCGCTCGGTTTCGGGGAGTTGCTGCTGGCCGTTTTCAGAGTCGCCGTCTTCGGTTTCCGTGGCCATCTTTTTCAGCTGGCAGGCACCCTGGCAGCAAATCGGCAGTGCTTTGTTCACACACGCCTCTTCGCCGAAATAGCGGTAGTTGAGCTCGTAGCTCAGCGATGGCACCAGGCTACGCAGGCCAAGCACGCCATAGGCGGCAATGAGGCAATATATCGTGAGCGTGCGGAGCATGGTTCTGATACTATACTGCAATATAGCACAAAAGCGGTTGATACTGTGTGAGTAAAAGCACGGTTTAAAGTAACCGCGTTTACCAGTCGCGCACGAAGGTGTTGAGCACCCACACGCTGCCCTCGCGGATTTCGGTTTGGAACTGCCGCAGCGGCTTGGGCGGTTTGCCACTGATCACCGTACCGGCTTTGGTGTACTCGCCTTTGTGACACGGGCAGATGAACTGCGTCTGCTCTGGGAAGTACTCGACCGTGCACTGCTTGTGCGAGCAGATGAGGCTCAGCGTGTAGGGCTGGCCCTCGTCGTTGAGCGCCGTGAAAATCAGGTCGCCGTTGAACTCGTGAATCCAGTGGCCCTCGGCTTTCAGGTCGTCGAGTGGGCCCAGCTGCATTTCCGGCTCGTCGAACAGCCCGCAACCCGATGCGCCCAGCGTGGCGAGCGCCACTGTGCTCAGGCCCAGCTGCTTGATAAACCGCCGCCGTGCCGGGCACTGCGGTTCATCGCTAGCTTCAGCGTGACGTTCGTCAGAGGGATGAAAAAATGGGTCGGGATGAGCCATGTCCAAAAATAGGCATTGCCCCCCAACCCACAACACAACGTCTCGTGGCACATCCGGTCCACGGTCTCAGTGGTAGATCATCCGTTTTGACAAAAAGGGATCAAGCCGCCAGGAGCGCATCCTGATCAGGCTCCGCCATCTGTTGGCTCACGTGCTCGGTCAGCAGCTCGCCCCAGGCATCCACGGCGCACTGCAGCCCGGCCGGCGAAGGTGATTGATCGTACGTCCCGGAGCACACGCAGCGCTTCTGGCGCTCGCGGTCGCCTTGCAAGCGCACGCTGTAGCCAGATTGCGAAAACGTGATTTCCAGTGTGTGTGTACTACCAACAGGCTGCAGGCGACCATAGATGCACGGCCCAAAGAAGGCCGTGAAGACGATGCGGGGCGGGCGCTCGAGCGAATTGCCCACGAGTCTTTTCAAGAGTTTCACCAGGGCTTTCTCGCGGGCCACGATGCCCTGGCTTTCGGCGATAACAGCCGGAAGCAGCGCTGTGTCTACCGTTTTGCGTTCCGTCAGCTGGATATCCAGGCTGTGGCGGGCGTTTTGGAAAAAATCGTCGAAGCTCTCGGTGGCGGTCACGATTTCGGCAAGAAAGCGGGCAAGACCGTTTTCGATAAAATGGGCCAGCACCTCTGAGCGTGGCAACACGGCTGAAGTGGTGTGCTCGGCGGTGTTTTGGGGTTCGAGGTGCTGGCTAAGCTGGTTGAGGCGCTCGCGCCAAGGCGACGTGTTCGGGGCGGCTTGTTGCCCACCTTTGTACATATTGCGCAAAAACTTGGCGGCTGCGTCAGAAGGATTGAAAGTGCTCATCAGAAAGGTGATTTTGAGGTGATTTGGTGATTGCCAAACTAGACCAGCAGCCGTGAGCAAACAAGCTCAAAAGGCGAAATACGAGCCTGCAGTACGCGATTGTGGGGAGTGTAGCGCCGAGACTTAACGCTTTATCAATACAAGAATATGCGTTTTGCAGGCTTCACATAATGCCGGCTGCGTGAAGGCAGCTACGGCTGGGGGTATCACCCCAAAACAGTGTTAAGCAGTCTCTGCTATCTTTCGCAGAGGGCGGTGCCTACGCTCACCAGCCGATCCGTCCACATCAGTGTGTTCAACCAGCGCTTTGGCAGGGCTTTGTAGCCATAATGCGCGCCCGCGATCTGCCCGGCGATGGCCGCCACGGTGTCGGCATCGTCACCCAGGTTCGCCGCCCGGACGACGCAGGCCTCAAAGCTGTCGGTGCCGTAAAACGCCCACAGCGCCGCCTGGAAGCTATGGATGACATAGCCCGAGCTGGGGATTTCCTGGCGCGTCCAGTCGAGGTAGTCGTACTTGAGCAATCTTTCGACTTCTGGCAGCGCGTCGGTCAGCACATCTTCGCCCGCTTTCAGGATGTCCTGCTTTTTGGTGCCCGATGCCGCCGCCCATAGCAGCGCCGCAAAGAGCCGGCACACCTGCTTGCAGGCGAGGCTGTTGTGCGTCAGCGCGCTCTGCCATTCGGCATAATTTAACGCTTCGTCGCGGGTGTTGGCGAAGAGCACCACCGGCGCCAGGCGCATCAAACTGCCGTTGCCACGGCTCTCTTCGTGCCAGGGCGCGATGGGCACGCCCGTTTGCTCGAAATGCACCAGCGCCTTGGCGGTCTGGTTGCCGATGTCGAAGCACTCGCCGGTGGGCGAGTACTCGCCCTGGCGGTACCACTTCAGAAAGTTCTGCTGAATAGCCACGGGGTCGAACCGCCCCGTGTCGCGCAGCGCCTCGGCCATGGCGAGGGCCATGCTCGTGTCGTCGGTGAAACAGCCGGGTGGCAGC
>CAZTEZ010000253.1:0-4959 GCA_964611815.1 uncultured Bacteroidia bacterium
CAGCATCGACCTGCAGCCCCATCGCGATGCCGTGCAACCCGACGACCTGGCGACGTTCGTGTACACCTCTGGCACCACGGGCCTGCCCAAAGGCGTGATGCTGACGCATAGCAATATCGTATCAAACGTTATCGATACTGCTGAATGCGGTCTGCTGCCGACCGAGGAAGAGATTCGCAGCTACGACAACCCCCGCGCACTCAGCTTTTTGCCGCTCTCGCACATTTTTGAGCGTGCGATGGTCATTGGTTATTTGTACAAGAAGGTGCCGATCTACTACGCCCAGAGCATCGAAACTGTCGGCGACGACATGCGCGAGGTGTCTCCGGTGGTGTTCAGTGCTGTGCCGCGATTGATCGAGAAAGTCTATGAAAAAATCGAGGCGAAAGGCAACGAGCTGACTGGCGTCAAAAAGAAGCTTTTCTTTTGGGCGCTCGATCTGGTCAAAGACTTCAAGCCCTACCACAACTACGGCCCGCTGTATAACCTCCAGCTAGGCATCGCCCGCAAGCTGATTTTCAGCAAATGGAAGGAAGCGATGGGCGGCAGAATCGAGATGATCGTCTCGGGCTCTGCGAAGCTCTCGCCCAAGTACATACACATCTTTTGGGGGGCGGGCATCCCGATCTTCGAGGCCTACGGCATGACCGAAACTTCGCCAGCCATCACCGCCAATCGCAACGCCAAAGGCATAGTTCGTATCGGGTCGGTGGGTCAGCCCATTACGAACATTGAAGTCAAAATCGCCCCCGAACCCGGCTACCCTGACGGCGAAGGCGAGATTTGCGCCAAGGGCCCCAACATCATGCAGGGCTACTACAAAAAGCCTGATGCCACCAACGCTGTGCTTAAAGACGGCTGGATGCACACCGGCGACATTGGCCGAATCGACAGCGACGGTTTTTTGTTTATAACCGACCGCAAAAAGGAGATGTTCAAAACCTCGCAGGGCAAATACATTGCGCCCCAGCACATTGAGGGCAAAATGAAAGAGTCGAACTACATCGAGCAAATTATGGTCGTGGGCGAGAACAAGAAGTTCTGTGGTGCGCTGATCGTGCCCTCTTTCGAAAACCTGAACGCCTGGGCGAAAGAAAAAGGCCTGAGTTATGCAGACGATGCGGCGCTTGCGAACAGCCCTGAAGCGAAGCAATTGCTGCAAAACGAAATCAATCGCCTGAACGAGCCGCTGGACCGCCACGAGAAGATCAAGCAGTTCAAACTGCTGGACAAAGAGTGGACCATCGAAGGCGGCGAGCTGACACCCACGCTGAAAGTGAAGCGCCGGGTGATCAACGATAAGTACCAGGAACACATCGAAAACCTATACGCCGAAGCGCAGCGCCCCGCCGCCTGATGCGTTTCGCAACTCAGACTCCTACACACCCTACACACCCTACACATCCCCTAAACTCTCCGAACGACACACATGAGCACACAAACTGCAACTGCACCGAAGACCGACACCGGCACACGCCGCCACATTCGCAAGGTGGCCGTGTTGGGCGCCGGTATCATGGGCTCGCGCATCGCGATGCTCTTCGCCAATATCGGCGTGGAGGCCCTGCTGCTGGATATCGTCCCGCGCGAACTGACCGATAAAGAAAAAGCCAAGGGCCTGACCCTCGATAGCCCCGCCGTGCGTAACCGCATGGTCAACGACGCCTTCCAGACGGCGCTGAAATCCAAGCCCTCGCCGATTTTCGACAAGAGCCTCGCCAGTCGCGTAACTCTGGGCAACTTTGATGACGACATGCACAAGATTGCCGATGTCGACTGGATCATCGAGGTCGTCGTCGAGCGTCTGGACATTAAAAAGAAGGTCTTCGACCAAGTTGAAGAGCACCGCAAAGACGGCACGCTCATTACGTCGAACACGTCTGGCATCCCGATCGAGAGCATGCTCGAGGGCCGTAGCGACGACTTCAAAGCGCACTTCTGCGGCACGCACTTCTTCAACCCGCCGCGCTACCTGCCGCTGCTGGAGGTCATCCCCTCGAAGCACACCAAGCCCGAGATCGTCGACTTCTTCATGCACTACGGTGACCGCTACCTGGGCAAGAAGATGGTGCTCTGCAAAGACACGCCGGCCTTCATCGCCAACCGCGTGGGCATCTACTCGATCATGAGCCTCTTCCACCTCATCAAGGACATGGGCCTGACCGTAGAGGAAGTGGACCAACTGACTGGCAAGCTCATCGGTCACGCCAAATCAGCGACCTTCCGCACCGCTGACCTCGTTGGCCTCGACACCGCCGTGAAAGTGGCTGAAGGCATCGAGAAAAACTGCCCCCATGACGAGCGCCGCGAAGTGTTCAAGCTCCCGGACTTTGTTCAGCAGATGGTGGACAAGAACATGTGGGGCGACAAAACCAAGGGCGGCTTCTTCAAAAAAACTAAGGACGAGAACGGCAAGAAGCAAATCCTCTCGCTCGATCTCGACACGCTGGAATACCGCGACCGCCAGAAGTCCAAAGGCGGCAGCATCGAAAAAGCCAAAGCCGAAGAGACGCCCGCCGAGGCCATGAAAGTTTTAATGGCCGCCGACGACAAGTACGGCGAGTTCTTCCGCGCGTTTAGCTACGGTCTGTTCGCCTATGTTTCGCACCGCATCCCTGAGATTTCTGACGATCTCTACTCTATCGACGACGGCATGAAAGCCGGCTTCGGTTGGGGCACGGGGCCGTTCGAAAAGTGGGACCTGGCAGGTGTGAAAGACACCGTCGCGAAGATGAAGGAAGCCGGTCATGAGCCCGCCAAGTGGGTGGAGGATATGCTCAGTGCAGGGTTCGAAAGCTTCTACAAAGTCGACGAGAACGGCAAAAAGTTCTACTACGACATCAATGATAAGGACTACAAGCCGGTGCCCGGCATGGAGAACTTTATCATCCTGAGCAACCTGCCCAAGAGCACCAAGATTTGGGGCAATGCCGGCTCAACGATCTACGACCTGGGCGATGGCATCATCAACATCGAGTTCCATACGAAGATGAACTCGCTGGGCCAAGAGCCGCTCACTGGTCTGAATCACGCGTATGAGCTTGCAGAAGCGAAGTACCGCGGGCTCGTGATCGGCAACCAGGGCGAGAACTTCTCGGCCGGTGCCAACATCATGATGATCCTGATGTTTGCGATGGAAGGCGAGTGGGACGAGCTGAACATGGCCATCAACTACTTCCAGCAGACGGTCACACGCGCGCGCTACAGCGACATCCCCGTCGTGGCTGCCCCGCACGGCCTGACGCTCGGCGGCGGTTGCGAACTGACGATGCACGCCGATGCCGTGCAGGCGCTCGGTGAAACGTACATCGGCCTCGTGGAAGTGGGCGTTGGTCTGCTGCCAGGTGGCGGTGGCACCAAAGAATTCGCCAAGCGCATGAGCGACCGCTACCAAAGCGGTGATACCGAAATGAACGTGTTCCAGGATGCGCTGATGGCCATCGCACAGGCGAAAGTTGCGACTTCCGCAGGTGAGGCTTACGGCCTAGGCATCCTGCAGGAGCACAAAGACAAGATCACGATGAGCAAAGACCGCCAGATTGCCGACGCGAAACAGCGCGCACTGATGCTCGCCGAGCTGGGCTACACCCGCCCGATCGACGAGAAGATCCGTGTGATTGGCAATGATGGTCTGGGTGCCGTAGAAGCTGGCGTAGAGCAACTGCGTTTCGGGGGCTATGCCTCTGACCACGATGCACTTATTGCCCGCAAAATTGGTTATGTATTATGCGGTGGCGATTTGAGCCAACCCACAGAAGTCAGCATGCAATACCTGCTCGACCTCGAGCGCGAGGCCTTCCTGCAGCTTTGTGGCGAGAAGAAATCGCAAGAGCGCATTTCGCACATGCTCCAAAAAGGCAAGCCGCTGCGTAACTAATCAACAGCCCGTTTCTCTCATCAAACACACAAAAAACACAGCATAACATGGATGCATACATTGTAGCGGGCTATCGTACCGCTTTCGGAAAAGCCAAGAAAGGCAGCCTGCGTTTCACGCGCCCCGATGACATGGCCACCCACGTCATCAAACACTTGATTGATTCGGTGCCAGATTTCGACGTGAACCGCGTCGACGACCTGATTGTGGGCAACGCGCTGCCCGAGGCTGAGCAAGGCCTGAACATGGCACGCATGATTGCGCTTACCAGTCTGCCGATGCACGTTGGCGGTGTGACGGTGAACCGCTATTGCGCCTCTGGCCTGGAGACTATCGCTATGGCGAGCGCCAAAATTCACGCCGGCCATGCCGACGCAATTGTTGCGGGCGGCACGGAATCGATGTCGCTCATCCCGATGGGGGGCTACAAAATCGTGCCGAATCACCACGTGACGGGCGAGCACCCCGACTGGTACTTCGGTATGGGCCTGACGGCTGAGGCCGTGGCACAAGAATACGACGTCACGCGCGAGGAGTGCGACGAGTTTGCGGTGCGTTCGCATCAGCGCGCTGCCAAAGCCCTGGAGCAAGATTTATTCAAAGACGAAATCGTGCCCATGGAACTCGAAGAAGTGTACTACGAAGACGGCAAGAAGCAGTCCCGTAAATTCACGCACGACAAAGACGAAGGCGTACGCCCCGGCTCTACGGTCGAAGCCCTGGCGAAATTGCGCCCCGTGTTCGCCAAAGACGGCATCGTAACGGCCGGTAACTCTTCGCAGACCACCGATGGCGCGGCTTTCGTGCTGGTGGTGTCTGAGGCCATCCTCAAAGAATACAACCTGACGCCCATCGCCCAGCTCAAAGGCTACGGCGTGGCAGGCGTGAACCCCAAAATCATGGGCATCGGCCCGGTGGAAGCCGTACCGAAGGCGCTCAAGACGGCGGGCGTCTCACTCAACGACATTGCGACCACCGAACTGAACGAGGCTTTCGCCACGCAGTCGGTAGCCGTAATCAACAAGCTCGGGCTCGACCCCGAAACCACCAACCCGCATGGCGGCGCCATTGCGATGGGCCAC
>CAZTEZ010000254.1:0-4959 GCA_964611815.1 uncultured Bacteroidia bacterium
CGCCCAGGCTGTTGAGCAGAAAGCCCGCCACCGTACCTGCCACGCCCGACTGCGCCACGGCCGTGCCGATGCCGAAAGCCGCGCCGATGACGAGCAGCACGCTCCAGTCGACCGCCGAGCGCGCCTCGAGGATACTCACGCAGTTGGTACCGATGAGCGCCATGGCCCCCAGGCCTGCCGCCAACACCACCGGCACCACGCCCGTGGCCGAGAGCATAATAAACGCCAGGAAAATGCCCACCGCAAGTAGACTCTTCGAGCGCGGCTTGCTGGGCTCCTGGTTGCTGAATTTGGTGACGAGATAGAAATCCGCCGAGTGGTACCATTTGTCCTGGAAGCCCGCTTGCGCGAGTATCAGCAGCGTGTCGCCCGGTCGCATCACGATGTCGCCCACCTTGGAGTTGATGCGCTCGCCGTTGCGGTGGATGGCCAGGATGACCGCCGCATAGCGCCCGCGGAAGTTGCTCTCGCGCACACTCTGGCCAATCAGTGGTGAACTTGCCGAAACCACCGCCTCGTAGATGCCGTGGGTGTCGGAGTCGTAGTTCTGGATGTCGAAGCTGGAGTCCTGGACGGTCTGCAGGCCGGGGATCTTTTGCAGCTCAATGATCGTCTCGGGCAGGCCGTTGAAGAACAGGCGGTCGCCCACCTGCAGGGTTTCACTGGAGCTGACAGGCGCAATCAGCCGACCCTCGCGTTCGATCTGGAACAGGAACAGCCCGCGCAAATGGCGCAAACCACTGACTTCGATGCTTTGCCCGATGTGCTGGAAATCTGAGGTGATTTTCAGCTCGACAACAAAGTCGCGGCTCTCGCTACCGGCAGGCAGGTCGCGGCTTTGGCGCGTGGGCAGCAGGCGAGGGGCGAATACGAGTAGGTAGAGCAGGCCCAAAACGGCGATCGGCACACCCGCGACGGCCATCGTAAAGAAGTCAAAGCCCTGGCCCTGGGTTTGTAGCAGGCCATGTACCAACAGGTTGGTGCTGGTGCCGATGAGCGTGATGGTGCCGCCCAAAATCGCCGCATAAGACAGTGGCAGCAGGTATTTCGAGGCGTTTTGCCCCGTGCGATTGCTCCAGCGTTTGATGACCGGGATGAGCGTCGCCACGATGGGCGTATTGTTCGTGAACGCCGACAGAAAAGTGACCACCGGCAAATAGCGCAACATAACGCCGCGTACACTTTTACGCCCGTCGCCAAACAAGTACTGGCCCACCAGTTGCGAGTAGTTACAGGCCTGCAAACCCGCCGCCAGTACGTACAAAAACCCGATGGCCGCCACCGCCGGATTCGCAAAACCCAGCAGACCGGCTTCCGGCGACACCACGTGGCCGAGCATCAGCATCAGCAGCGCGCCCAGGATGACGTACTCCGTGCTGAACAGCTCGCGGATGAGCAGCAGGGTAAGCAGCAGAAGCACGGCCAGGGTATACCAGAAGGCGAAATCCATGCAGCAGAGCGGTCGTGTTAAAGTATGAAGCGCGCGTGTCTAGGGCTTCAGTTGCGCCTCAAGATACGCAACCAACTGGGCCACGCTCTCGTCGAGCGTCTGTTCTGCAGTTTTGATGTGCACCTCAGGTGAGGGCGGGGCTTCGAAGGGCGCAGATATGCCAGTGAAATTCTGGATCTCGCCGGCCACCGCTTTCTTGTAGAGGCCCTTGGAGTCGCGCTCAATGCAGGCCTCCACCGGCGCGTCGACGAACACCTCGTGGAAGGCGCCCTCGGGCAAGAGTTCGCGCACGCGTTGGCGGATGGCGATAGTCGGCGAGATAAACGCGCACATTACGACACTGCCGCTATCATAGAACAGCTTCGCGACTTCGCCCACCCGCCGGATGTTCTCGGCGCGGTCGTCGGCAGTGAAGCCCAGATCGCCACACAGCCCATGACGTACGTTGTCGCCGTCGAGCACGAACGTCTGAAACTGTCGCTCAAACAGGTGCTTTTGTGCGGCAGTCGAGATGGTCGATTTGCCACTGCCGCTTAGGCCGGTGAGCCACACGACGGCCGCGCGGTGGCCGTTGCGCTGCTCGAATGCGGGGCGCGGAACGTAGCCGCTTTCCCAGGTAATGTTGTCGGATGCCATAGTGCTGTGAAACCTTAAATCGTGGGGTTGGAGCGAATGTACGGCTTATTTTGTGCATAGTTGCTTTGCCACTGAAAGCAACAAGAGGCTCATCCAGCACGTAAATCCCGCACTTCACACTTTATCAACACCTATGACAGTTTATTAGTAATATCTTTATTGTTGCTTAATCATATTGCTTCATAACGACTCGTAACGCCCCTGCTATGTATCGCCTACTCACGATTGTCTCTCTGCTAATTTTTACGGGAAGTGCCCTGCTACAAGCTCAGGTCACGGTTAATACCGGCCTGAACGTCAATCAGTACTTGCAGTCTTTTGCAGGTGCCGGTGTGACGATTGTGCCCAACAGTGCTACGATTACGGGCTCTCCGAATCAAATTGCGACGTTTACCATTGCGAACAATACCCCCAACCTTGGGTTCGGCAATGGTGTGCTGTTGAGCACTGGCGATGTAGTCGATGTGCAAGATGCCGTACCCAATACATCGGGCAGTACGTCAACGATTTGGGGCAACCCGGGCGATCCGGGGCTGGATCTACTGGCTGCACCTTTTGACACTGAAGATGCGGTCATTCTGGAGTTCAAATTTGTGCCCAGCAGCGATACGGCACGCTTTGAATACATGTTTGCTTCCGAGGAGTATGAAGAATTTGCACCGCCGCAAAGCAACTTGTTTAACGATGTTTTCGGCTTCTTCATCTCTGGCCCCGGCATCGTGGGCGAAGAGAATATCGCTCTCATTCCAGGCACAACCACACCTGTAGCGATCAACAATGTCAACCCTGCTTTCAATACGCAGTACTACAACAGCAACGACGGTGGTTTCTTTGGACCGGCTCCTGTGCCTGATATGATGTTTGATGGCTACTCAGACGTATTCGTTGCAGAACGCGAAGTCATCCCCTGCGATACGTATACCCTCTCTCTGCGTCTGGCAGATGCCGGCGACTCTTCTTTCGACACCGGCGTCTTCCTCGTTGGTAACTCCTTCGGCTCCAACGTTTCCATCTCGACGACTTCTCCTTTCACGAGCCCTGGTGGCAACTTTGTGGTTTATGAAGGCACCAACGCGCCTGGCCAAATTGGTTTCACGCTCTTCCGCGACCCCAACAACACCCCGCAGGACACCATCAACGTCATTTGGGGTGGCAATGCCGATTTGGGTACCGACTACACCGTTAATGCTCCCAACCCCGATTCCATCGTTTTCCCGGCTGGCCAAGATGAGCTCTTTATCGAAATCACGGCCCTATCAGACGGTCTCGTTGAAGGCGCCGATACCATCGAATTCCAGATTCCGCTGGGCACCAGTGGCTGCGGCGGACAAGACACCCTCTCTTCGCTTCTGATTATTCTGGACTGCCCGCCACTGATCAGCAACGCCGCAGACACCGTGGCGTCCTGTGATGGCGCGAGTGTCACGCTGCAGTCTCAGGTGAGCGGCGGGGTGGCCCCATTGGATTATGAATGGCCGCAGCTCGGTGTTAATACCCCCGATGCGACCCTGACACCGACGACCGATAGCCTCGTGCAATTCAAAGTCTGGGATGTGTGCAACGATACCCTGACGGACGAAATATTCGTGCAGCTGCTGCAGCCAACGGCACCGCTCAGCATCACGACCAGCCCGGATGTCACCATTTGCGGGGGCACACCCACCACGCTGCAAGTCTTCCCGGTGGATGGCACAGGTGTGTATCAATACGACTGGGACGGCCTGGGCACTGAAGACACGCTCACAGTGTCCCCGCTCAGCACGCAAGCCTACGACGTGACTGTTGACGATGGCTGCACGCAAGAAACGGCCACCATCAACGTCGAAGTGCTGCCGCCCATGAACACGACGCTCGTGAGTGGCGATGTCGATATCTGCAATGGCGCACAGGCGTCGTTCCAGGTCAGCGCCAGTAGCGGTTCGGGCACGTACACCTACGAGTGGGTGAACAACACGACCGGCCAGGTGGTGGGTGGCAACAACGACTTCCTGATCGTGAACCCGACCACCACGACCAGCTACACCGTTACGATTTCGGACGGCTGCTCGCCCGACGCTACTTACACAGTTACGGCCACGGTGGCCGACCCCGTGACGTTGACGGTCTCTGTAGACCCCACGATTTGCGAGGGCGACAACACCACGCTGACGGCAACCGGTGCCGGCGGTTTCAACAATTACAGCTACACCTGGACAACGCCTGGCGGTTCGCCCCAAACGGGCAGCAGCATCACCGTATCGCCCACAGCCACCACGACTTACACCGTCGAGATGACGGAGGCGACCTGCCAGCAAACGCCTCTAACTGAGTCCGTGGTCGTAAATGTCATTAACACCCCTACGGCCAGCTTCACGCTGAACCCCAACCCGCTGTGCGAAGGCGCGCCCATTGATGTCGAGTTCACCGGCAACATCCCCAACACGGGCTCGCCTGCATTCGATTGGGACTTCGGCGTCGCCAATGTGCAGAGCGGCAGTGGCCAGGGGCCCTACGTCATCAGCTTCGACAATGCCGGCAACTACGATATCCAGCTGGATGTCGAAATGACGCAAAACGGCGTGACCTGCCCCACGGTTTCAGCTACTGAAGAGATGGTCGTGGAGCCGCAGCCGGTCGCAGACTTCGACGTGCCCAGCCCGCAGTGTCTGGCTGGCAACGCCTACGAGTTCGTGGCGACAGGCAGCCGCGACGCAGACATCGACTTCACCTGGACCTTCCAGGATGCGCAGCCCGGTACGGCCAGCAGCGTTGACGTGAGCAATGTCAACTTCCTGAGCGCTGGTGTGAAGTCCGTTACGCTGGCCCTTTCAGCAGCCGGCGGTCTGTGCACCGACGAGATCACGCAGCCCGTCACCGTTTGGCGCAACCCTGAT
>CAZTEZ010000255.1:0-4941 GCA_964611815.1 uncultured Bacteroidia bacterium
CAGGCCATCGAAATGGCGAACATTTACACGAACATCACCTCGGGTTTGATGGAGACCTTCGCCTCGCTGATCTCGAACAACCTGAACCGGGTGATGAAAACGCTGACGCAGATCACGATCCTGCTCGCGCTGCCGACGCTCATTGCGAGCCTGTTCGGCATGAACGTCCCGCTGCCCATGCAGCAGAACCCCTACGGCTACGTGATCATCATCGGCGTGTGCGTCGGGATTACGGTCGCGGGCTTCTGGGCGTTCAAGAAGCTGCGGTTTTAGCGCTTAGCGTTTAACATGTTCAGGTCTTTCACCTGATATGACAAACACTGTGCATCTACAGTTACGAAGGTGCAATCTTCAGCAATGGCTTGAGCTAACATGATTCTGTCAAAAGGATCTCGATGAATCATCGGCAAGCGACTGACTGTCAAGGCATGTTTTGGGGTAATATCTAAAAAATCTAAACCTGCAACATCAACATAGTTCATGATGTTATCAGGAACTTCAATTTTGCCGACTTGCTGTTTGATTGCGATTTCCCAAGGAACGGCAGCGCTAACATAAATAGAAGACGCAGTTTGCTCAAGAAGCGAATGAAGCCCGTCGCTAATTTTTTCCGGCGCCATCACGAGCCAGATGTAAACGTGCGTATCCAGCAAATAACTCATTCCTTTTCGCCATAAATGGCATCTTCGATATCTTTCAAAGGCGCATCGAAATCATCAGCAATCCAGAACTTTTGACCTGCTAATTGTCCAAACTGCCTTTTTGGAGCGGCTGATTTCGCAAAGCCTTCCATGTATGAAATCACCTTGTCGCCGTCCATCACAATAAAGCTCTTCCCTTTTGCCAGCTCTGCAAAAAGCTGGTCAAGCATGGCTCTGGCTTCATCGAGTTGTAGTATTTCGGGCTTCATAGCTTTATTATAAACGCTTTAAGCAATCAAAAAGTTATGCTCGCAATTACGATGAGCATCAGCTACCGCGAAAAATCAATCTCCGTATTCTCGCCGATGTTGATGCTGTGCGAGCGGCCTTTCAGTGCGGTGTCGTTGCCCACGACAGAGTCTTCGAGGATGATACTTTCCAGGCGCGAGTAGGCCCCCAGGATGCTGTTCGTCACGATGGTATGACGTGCCACGGCGTTCTCGCCCATAGCGACATAGGGCCCGATGATGCTGTGCGAAATCTCGCAGCTGTCGGGGATGTACACCGGCGGGTGGATGATGGTGTCGGGGTAGGGCTGTACGGGCGGTAGGTCCATACGGTCGAGCAGCGTACGGTTGGTCTCCAGGAGCACGTCCTTTTTGCCGCAATCGTGCCATTTGTCAACACTATGTATATGCAGCTCCGCACCGTTTTCGATCATGCGCATCAGTGCATCGGTGAGCTGGAACTCGCCGCGCGTTCGAATGTCGTTGTCGATGATGTGCGCCAGACTCTCAAACAACAAACGCGTGTCGCTGATTTTGTACAAGCCCACCAGTGCGAGGTTGCTTTTAGGAATACTCGGCTTTTCGATGAGGCTGATGATGCGCCGGGTGTCGCCCTCGAGTACGGCCACGCCGAACTGCCAGGGGTTGTCGACTTTGCTGACGCACAAGACGTTCGCCTCGTCGTTCACCACAGCTTGCATGTCCGTGTCCACAATCGTATCGCCCAATGCGATCACCACCGGCTGGTCGAGCGCGATGGCCTCGCGACACAAGTAGATGGCCTGTCCGATGCCCTGCCGCGGCTCTTGTACCACAAAATCATACTTGAACGCATGCGTGTTGGCGTACTCGACGACGAACTGCTTGATCTTCTCGCCCATGTAGCCCACGACAAACACGAATTCCGTCACACCGACGCCTTCGAGGCTATCCATGATATGCCCGAGTATGGGCTTACCGGCCACCGGAATCAGCGGCTTGGGGTTGGTGTGGGTGTGGGGGCGGAGGGTAGTGCCGGCCCCGGCGACTGGTATGATCGCTTTCATGCCGTTAAGTTACGGCTTTTCGTCCGGCTGCCCTACCCCTTTGTGTTAAGCATAGGTACACGATTGCCAGGACAGATTCAGTATTAATTTGGAATACGTAACTCGTGCCCAGTGAACTGATCGAGCACGTAGCGCGGGCTATATCTTAGGCATTTGATCAGCTCTGCTATACCGGCGCCGTACTGCTTGGCATCCTTGATAAAGGAGGCGCCCAGCACCCATGATTTTCGCGCCATACAATACCGATAAAACGCGTCGGAGGGGTAGCGCTGCTGCTCTCGTGCTTTGTCAAACAGGTAATCGACGTCCTGTTTCATGCGCTCGATATTGCGATGCATTTGTCCCGGATGAATGCGATAGCGCGTCAAAACATCGTCAATGCCACCCACTTTCGTAACGTCTGCTAGTCGTATCCAAAGATCTTGATCGGCGGCCGTAGACAGTTGTGGGTCCCATTGGCCGGCAGTTTCGAATGCGTCGCGCGTCATCATTACGCTGCTGGGCAGCATGCCTGTGGGGCCATCAAAGCAGAGCGTGCGGTTGCGCAGGTTGCGGGTATCGGCGGGTATGGTGTGCAGCGGCTTGTCGGTTGCGCTGTCAAAAGCCTCATGAGCGTTGGTCACAGCGCCGAGGTCAGGGTGCTGCTCCAGGAACTGCACCCGCTTTTCAAGGCTGTCCGGCGTCAGTAAGTCGTCGGCATCCAGAAACGTGACATAAGGGGCGGATGTCTTTAAATAGCCGTTATTACGACTGGCCGCAACGCCGGCGTTAGGCTGGTCAATCACTTGAAGCCGTGGGTCTTCAATGGCCACCGCCACCTGCAAGGACTGGTCCGTAGAGCCGTCGTTCACCACCACCACCTCCAGATCACTCAAACTCTGGTTCAGCACACTCTGCACAGTTGCTCGAATAAAGTCTTCGGCATTGTAGCAGGGTATAATCACAGCAGCCTTTGCCATACAGCGAGTTTGGTTAACTTAGCGGCCGAAATTAGTAGAAAAAAGTCAGCATGGGAGCCAGCGAACGACAAGCCTTGGAAGAAAAGTCGCCGTGGTGGGGCGAACACGTTCACCGATACCAGGTGGCGCTGCCCTACCTGCGCAAAACCGACCATGTGCTAGACATTGCCTGCGGCACGGGCTTCGGCTCGCACCTGCTGGCTGATTACGTGACTCAGGGCGAGGTCATCGGTGGTGATGTCTCGCAGGAAACCCTGGACCAGAACAACGCTAAGTTTAGCGATATCAAACACCTGCGTTTCGAGTACACGGACGCGACAGATCTGCAGTACGATGATGATTACTTTGATGCCATCACGTCTTTCGAAACCCTGGAGCACGTGCCCGAAGACGGCAAAATGATGCAGGAGCTTCGGCGTGTGCTGAAGCCCAACGGTGTACTCGTTCTCAGCACCCCCAACATCATCATTAACAGCCCCACTGGGGTGGTCACCAATCCATTTCACGTACGTGAGTACACACTGGATGAACTGATGGCGGTGATTCAGCCGACTTTCCCAGATGCTGAATTTTACGGTCAACATTATGCGCGCTATGACAAATGCAGTGGTGCCGGCAGCAGCATCGCTAAAGCGACCGAATCGCTGCTGTATCAACGTGGGGTGCGCAAACTACCCATCGCGTTTCAGGATAGCATCATGCAGACCCTCGGGGGTACGCCGATGTATCCGCAACCCAACGAGTACACGCTGGTGGATGAGCGCCCCATGATGCTGAAATGCAAGACGTTCGTTGTGATTGACGACGGACGGCAACGCGGTTGAACTGAGTTACTGACGCTTCTCGAGTTGAAGCTATAAACTCGTTATTTGAATTTTCTATGTGCGGCATCGCCGGATTTTTCCTGAAACAGCCCTTGGCTGACCCCTTGTCGGCTCTGCGCCGCATGGCCGACGTACAGGCGCATCGCGGGCCGGATGCCAGCGATATCTTCCTGTCTGAAGACCGCCGGATGGGGCTGGCCCACCGTCGGCTGAGCATCCTGGACACCAGCCATGCCGCTGATCAGCCCATGCGCAGCCACGATGGCAACAGTGTCATCTGCTACAACGGCGAGGTCTACAATTTCCGTGAGCTAGCCAAACGCATCAACGCGCCTTTGAAAACTACTGGAGACACCGAGGTGCTGCTCGAAGGTATATCCCAATACGGGCCTGAGTTCATGAACGAGGCGAATGGGATGTTCGCCATCGCGCAGTTCGACCAGCACAAACGCGAGCTTTTGCTCATGCGCGACCGCATCGGCATCAAGCCGCTGTATATCGCTGAGCGCGAGGAAGGAATTTACTTCGCCTCGGAATTGAAAGCCCTGCGAGCGCTGCTGCCGGAGCTGGCTGTTAGTCAGGAGGCCATCGAACTGTACTTGCAAGTAGGCTTCATTCCGCACCCCCATACGATTTACGAAGGCGTGCAGGTCTTCCCGACCGGCCACCAAGCGACTTACTCGCCGGAGCACGGGCTGCAGTTAAAGCCCTACTGGCGGCTGACAGAACGCGTGCCGCAACAGCCGCAGCGCTTCAACTCTGAAAAAGCCCTGCTCGACAAACTCGACGAGTTGGTACAGGCCGCCGTGCAGCGCCGGCTGGTAGCAGACGTGCCACTGGGGGCGTTTTTGAGCGGCGGCATTGATTCCAGTCTGGTGACGGCCATCGCACAACAGCACACCGCGCACCCGCTGCAGACCTTCTCGATTGGCTTCGAAGACAAGAAGTTCAACGAGCTGCACTATGCCGAGGCAGTCTCAGATCATTTGAAGACCGACCAGCATAGCTTTCTGCTGAAAGAAGCGCAGGCGCTGGAGCAGATCGATAAAATTCTCGACGTCTACGACCAGCCCTACGCATCTGGCTCGGCCATACCCACGCTGCTCGTAAGTGAGATGGCACGCAAGCACGTCACCGTGGCGCTTTCGGGTGATGGTGGCGATGAGTCGTTTTTGGGCTATGGT
>CAZTEZ010000256.1:0-4932 GCA_964611815.1 uncultured Bacteroidia bacterium
TGACGGGCCTTCATACTGCTTCAGGTTTGAGTGTGTACTTTTGATGCAAGCTGTATCGTTGGAAGCGGGGTGCAGCGCACCTGCAACTTCTGTCTGTACTTGAAATAACAACATCCGGGCCAAAGTGCGCCCGAAAAGCTCAAACAAGGCTCAACAGGCCCAGACTCGCATGTCGCGTAGGTGGTGGAAACTTTTGCCGATCAGGCTATCGGTGCTGCTCTGGTTGCTGCCAGCGGCGGGTGGGGCGCTGTATGCCCAACTGCCAGCTTTGGACAGCCTCGACACCGACAACACGAAAGACACCGCCGTGGGCGTCTTCACCTGGCCAAACATGCAGCCGCAGCCTGTTTCGTTAGTAAAAGATACGATTATTGACGGACAACCGCTGGTGCTCAGGCGCCCGTTTTTGCAAACAAACACGCAGCGCCTGCCAGCCACTCGCCAGGGCCTGCAGCCCCAGCCCCGCAGTTCTGATTCCGGCATCGAGGCCCCGATTACCTACTCTGCCAAAGACTCGCTCACCTTCGATATCGACCGCAAGAAAATGGTGCTGTATGAAGAAGCCGAGGTGAACTACCAGGATTTTCAGATTCAGTCGGCGCGGGTGTTGGTCGATTACGACAAGACCGAAATTTCGGCCATGGGCTTGCGCGATACGAATTACAAACTCACGAAAACGCCGGTCTTCAAAGAGAACGAAGACACGTATTTGGCCGAGACCATGCGCTACAATTACAGCTCGCAAAAGGGACGCATTCAGTACGCGTACACTAAGCAGGACCTGGACATCATTCAGGGCGATGTCATCCGCCGCAACCCAGACAACACGTATTACATCTCCAACGGGCGCTTTTCGAGCTGCGATTGCGAGGGCGACCCCGACTACTACTTCAAGTCGAAGCGCATCAAGATCATCCCGAACGACAAAATCATCTCGGGCCCGGCTGTGCTCTACATCATGGACGTGCCCACGCCGCTGGTGATACCGTTCGGCTTCTTTCCGCAGCGCGAACAGCGGGCCTCGGGCATCATCATCCCGACCTTCGGCGAGGTGCCTGCACAGGGCTTCTTTTTGCAAAACGGCGGGTATTACTGGAAAGGCACGCAGTATTTCGATGCCAAGCTCACGGGCGACATCTTTACCAACGGCAGCTTCACCGGGCGGCTCAATTCGCAGTACCGCGCGAACCTCTCGAATCTCAGTGGCAACGTGGGCTTCGATTACACCCAGCGCCGCAGTGGCTATGTGAACACCGACCCCAACTTTACGTCCACCAGCACCTGGAACCTGCGTTGGGCGCACAACCAGCAGCTGAACCCCCAGAGCAGCTTCAACGCCAACGTGAACATGGGCTCCAGCCAACACCTGCGCAACAACGCGCTGACCGCCAACAACACCAACGACTACCTGAACAACCAACTGCAATCGAGCCTCTCGTATCAGGTGAACTTCGCGAACTCACCCTGGAGCATGACCGTGAACGCCGACCACAGCCAAGATCTCGTGCGTGAGACGGTCTCGCTGGGCCTGCCCAACATTGCAATCAACCGCGGGCAGTTTTTCCCCTTCCGCCGGAAAAAGGGCATCGGCGAGAAAAAGTGGTACGAGAACATTTCGGCGACCTACAACGCCGATATTCAGAACAACATCCGCGATATGGCGGACTCGCTGCTCTTTACGCCCGAGATGGTTGAGCGCCTGCGCCCGGGTATTCAGCACCGCGCTGGTATGAATACCAACTTCAAACTCCTGAAGTTCATTCAGCTCACTCCGAACATCAACTACACCGAAATCTGGCACGCGCGTGACTATATTCGACAGATTCAGCAGACGACCCAACTGCAACAGCAGATCGATACCCTGCCCGGTGGCCAGCTCGACACCACGTTCGTGGAAGTGCCCGTCGATACCATCGTTGAGCAGCGCCCGTGGGACTTCGTCTCGGGTCGGCATTTCAGCATGGGCGCGCGGCTGACGACAAACATCTACGGGATGTTTCAGCCGCGCAGCAAGCGTCAGTTTGCGATGCGCCACCAGATTCAGCCCAGCCTCAGCTACAACTACGCGCCCGACTTTGGCACCGATTTCTGGGGCTACTACCGCGAGATACAAACCGGCGAGGACGGCACCGTCGACCGCTACTCGCGCTTCCAGTCGGGGCCCTACAACGTGCCCGGCCCGGGCGAAAAGCAGACGATCAACTTTGGCATCAACAACATCATTCAAGCGAAGTATCTGAAGAACGAAGAGCTGAAAAAGACGCTCAGCGCCAACGCCGACGACAAGCCCAAGTTCTCGTACATCTCGATCCTCGACGGGCTGAGCATCAACTCGAGCTACAACTTCGCCGCCGACAGCATGAAGCTCGCGCCCGTGCGCGTGAACGCCTTCACGAACATCCTCAACGGGAAGTTCAACCTGCAGGGCAACCTTGTGCTCGACCCCTACGACTACGTGGTCATCAACCCCGAGAGCGAGAACCCCAGCTTCCGCCGGGTCGATCGCTTTTTGATCCAAGAGCGCGGGCGGCTGTTCGATATGCCCCAGGCGAATTTCGCGGTCGGCACGCAGTTCCAGAGCAAGAACGAAACGCCTACGCGCGACTCGCTCTCGGCGAAAAAGCGCGCGTGGTACGACCAGTACACGCCTTTCAACTGGCGCTGGCAGTTCGGGCTCAACTACAACCTGACCTACCGGCGCATTACGCCAGAAGTGCCCGCCGAGTTGGTGCACAGCTTTCGCTTCAACGGCCGGCTGGCCATTTCGCAAAACTGGAACATGGATGTGAGCGGCAACTACGACTTCGAAGCCAAAGAAATTGCCGACCTGCGCATCAACCTCACGCGCGAATTCAAGTGCTGGCGGCTCACGTTCAACTGGACACCCATCGGCTTCAACCCGTTCTACTCGCTCACCATCGGCGTGAAATCGCCGACGCTGCAAGATCTGAAGGTCGAGAAGAACTCGCCACCGGGAAGGGGGGCGGCGTTTTGATTGCTAAACAGACGCGGATTTGAATTGGCAAACCATAGACGCAACATCTTGAGATATGCTATTTCGAGGAATTCACTCCCAGCACTATTTGTTTAAATACGCTCAAATGGGTTTGGCGATTCCTCGCCACGTACTGAATCCAGCTGTCTTAAAAGTTCAGCAACAAGAAAAACCAGATTCTGTATGGCAAATGGCAGTTATGCACAACAATCAGATTTGGCCTGAATCCCCGTTTACATCTTGGACACCCTCTTTTGCGGTGGCCTCCTTTTACGCCTGCAAATATGAACCGCCAGGAGTGGTGCTACTGTTGGATATAGAAGCAAAAGCCTTGAACTTGATCAGATTTCGTTCGCCGGACGAATATGAAGAAGGCGAAGTCTTGCTTGCCGGCGTGATTGAGGCCTCTACCATACGAGAACCAGACTGCCCTGGTCACGCCACTTTATTTGGATAACAACCTTAGCTTAAGTATAATACATTGATGTCTATCTCACCCGCTCAAATCACCTTGCACGCACAGGTGTATGCCCCAGCACCCGGTTTACCCCCAGAGGTTCAAACGGTGCTACTGGAGCTGGCTCAGATGAAAGAGCGGCCGGGTAATACTTGCCATATCGGACAACCAGTTGAAACGCGTCGGTTCACTTTTCTGGAAGTCTATGAAACCCGATGTGAGCACTTGAACACGAGAGGCTTGCTGCAATTTTATCCGGGCTTGCTCAGCAGCATTCGATTTTTGAAGGACGTGCCAGCTGACACTATCCAATCCATCAATCTGGAAGTTGGGAGTAAACGCTTCCTCGTCCTCATTTCGCCAGAAAATCACCAGGTTATTGGGGCTTTTCAACAACCCGAAAAAGGCGAGCTCGAACGGGAGTCGACTGCTTTTGGACAGCAGTCAACTTAACCGATTGCTATTTACAACATATTCAACCGCTCCAACAGGCCGTTGCGATACGACTTGCCGATGGGGATGAGCTTGCCATCGGGCAGCACGAGCGTGTTGTCCTCAATCTCTTGAATAGCGTCGACGCGGATGATGTACGAGCGGTGCACACGCTGGAAGAGCGCCGTGGGCAGCTTTTGGTCCATGGCTTTCATGGTGCTGTGCACGGTGTAGCGGCGGTCCTTTGTGTAAATCTGGACATAGTCGCCGATGGCCTCCACCCAGTTGATGCTGTCGAGCTCGACGCGGACGTACTTTGAGTTGTGGCGCACGAAAATGGATTCGGCATCCTGCGCGTTAGCCTCGGGTGGTTCCTCAGGTAGTGGGGCGGCGCTCACGAGCTCATTGATGCGCTCAACGGCGCGCATGAAGCGGTCGTACTCCAGCGGTTTGAGTAGAAAATCAACGGCATTGAACTGAAACGCATCGAGGGCGTAGTCGCGGTCGGAGGTGACGAACACCACCATGGGCCGGGTTTCAAGCTGCTCGAGGAGATCAGTGCCGCGCATTTTTGGAAGCTCAACGTCCAGAAAAAGCACATCGCATGGCCCGGCTTTGAGCGACTCGAGCGCCGGTTCGGCAGAATCGTAAGCGTGCTTGAGTTCGATGCCCGGGGTCTGATCGATGTATTTGGTAAGGATACGTTCCGCCACCGGATCGTCTTCTACAACTATGCAGGAGAGAGTGTTAGCCATTCAAGATGAGGGTATTTTTCCTAAAAAACCAACGGACGATTGAACGCGTCAATACTTGTCTGTTGATTACCGCTTTACTAACACTTTACGGCATTGCGCGCATAAGGTTATATGGTAACGGCGTTTTTTACCACTGTCGGTCAACTTGCCGCCACTTTTTCCCAAATCGGTTTTCCATCGGGATGCTGATTACCCGCACGTCGGCCTTGCCCGTCAGCAGGTTTTCGTCGAAGAGCAGCACCACGCGCTCGCCCTTCCAGATGAAGTTGTTCGCGAAGCTTTGCTGCTCGCCC
>CAZTEZ010000257.1:0-4923 GCA_964611815.1 uncultured Bacteroidia bacterium
CGGCGGCCATCCTCGTGGCGCCCGCCATGGGCGTGCCACGGCGCTTCTACCGCCACCTGTGCAACTGGTTGAGCGCGCATGGCTACCTCTGTCTGGCGCTCGACTACCGCGGCATTGGCGGCTCGGCACCCGACAAACTGCGGGGCTACGATGCCACCATACTCGACTGGGTGCTCGACCTGAACGCCGCCCACACTTACCTTATGCGCAGTTTTGAGCCTATGCCGCACTACTTCCTGGGCCACAGTATCGGGGCGCAGCTCATCGGGCTGATGGACGACTACAACGGCTTCAAGGCGCACTTTTTCATCGCGACCGGCACTGGCGCGTTCAGTCATTTTGACGGACCGGGCCGAGCCAAAGTGGGCCTGTTCTGGAAGTTCATATTACCCACCACCGTTGCCCTCTACGGCTATCTGCCGGGTTGGGTGTTCGGCTCCAAGACGCATGTGCCGGGCAAAATCGCGAAGCAGTGGCGGCGTTGGGGGCTCAGCGAAGACTACCTGTTCTCGCACATCGGTGGCGAAATTCCGGCTGAAAAGGCCCACTTCGACAAGGTAACGGGCGACATAATCGCCTACACCTTCAGCGACGACACCCTGATTCCGCGCAGCAACCTCGACCACCTGCTGAAGTTTTACCCGGCAGCCGAGCAGACGATTCGCCAGATTGCACCGGAGGACGTGAAGCGCGAGAAAATCGGGCACATGGGCTTCTTTTTCAAGAGCAGCGAACAACACCTGTGGCCGATGCTACTGGCCGATTTGCAGCAACAAACACTGAATTTCTGACGTTGAAACAGCTGCGTATTCTCGCACATTAACATGCCCAAAAAGCTCTACATCTTGGCTGGCGAAGCTTCTGGCGATTTGCACGCGAGCAACCTGCTGAAAGCGCTCAAAACGCACCTGCCCGACGTGCAGACCCGCGGCATGGGCGGCGACCGCCTGAAAGCCGAGGGCATGCAGCTCATTCGGCACATCGACACCACCAGCTTCATGGGCTTTGTGGAGGTGGCGATGAACATCCGGACGATCAACCGGATGTTCGGCGAGGTGAAGCGCGATATCGAAGACTGGCAGCCCGACGCGGTGCTCTTCGTCGACTACCCGGGTTTCAACATTCGGATGGCGAAGTGGGTGCACGCGCGTGGTATCAAAACGATCTGGTACATATCCCCTCAGGTTTGGGCCTGGGGGCAGGGGCGGCTGCCCAAAATGAAGGAGCGCATCGACCACATGATGTGCATCCTGCCTTTCGAGCAGGCGTTTTTCCGGGAGAATGGCATCGAGGTTGCGTACGTCGGCCACCCGCTGCTAGACGCGATCAAAGCCCGCGATGAGTCGGGCAAGGCGCTTTTTCAGGAACTTGACCTGGACCCTGCCAAGCCAGTGGTCGCGCTCTTGCCTGGCAGTCGCGCCAAAGAAATCGCCCGTCTGCTGCCCATGATGCTGCGCCTGGCCAAGCACTACCCCCAGCACCAGTTCGTAATCGCCAGGTCGCCCGGGCGCTCGCCAGATTTTTACGCGCCCTACCTTGAGCGCGATTTGCCGAACGTGCGCCTAACGATGGACCGCCTGCCCGATGTGCTGCAAATCGCCACGCGGGCTATCGTCTGCTCGGGTACAGCGACGCTGGAAACGGCGCTGTATGGCGTGCCGCAGATCGTTGTCTATCGCGCCGACTGGCTTTCGTATCAGATCGCCAAACGCGTGGTGGGCAAGCGCATCAAGTACATCTCGCTGGTGAACTTGATCCTCGACGAGCCGCTGGCATCGGAGCTCATTCAAGGCGAGCTGCACCTCGAGCGCCTGGTGAACGAGTACGAGGCGCTGGCCCAGCGCGGCGACGAGTTCGAGGCGGCCTATGCGCGTTTGCGCAAGCTGCTGGGCGCGGGCGAGGCCTCCGAAAAAGCTGGTCGTCTGGTGGCGGGTTGGCTACAAAACGCAGCGGCTGAGGCTTAATTCTTCTTCGTCCAAGCCCTAAGCCTAACAAACGTTTGGCTGCTCAGGTCGTTTTTGAGGCTATTCACCGAAACCTTGTACTTTAAATGCATCCAAGTGGCGCATTAATGCTGACTTAATATGATGTTAATGTTCTAGCCTAGCATCCGCGCCTATGTACCGTTTCCTCCTCTCCCTCCTGTTGGTCGCCGCTTTCGGTGTGCCCGCCCACGCTCAGTTGTTCTCCGAAGATTTCGGGACTGGATTCGACGACTTTTATTTCATTGGCAATCCGAATTGGGAATGCTATGACATTTTCGGCAACAGCACCATTCTGGACTGTGCCAGTTCTTCAGACCCGACTGCTCGCTTATTTGGTTCCGATGAAATCACTACGGCGGATTTCGCAATCCCTGCCGGAGGAGCTACTTTAACTTTCAACTATGCTTTTGCTGGTTTCAGTAACTATCCTACCATCGAGGTTAATACCACGGGTAGTTGTTTCGGAACTTATACTAGTGTTTCAACCCTATCGGCAGCATATAGTTGCACCGGCGAAACAGTTGACTTAAGTGCTTATGCCGGGCAAACGATCCGTATTCGCTTTCAGTCAAATGGGTCAACGGCCACCTTTGTGGTGGACGATATCGAAGTCACCGGCTCTGGCGGCGGTGGTGGTGGCGGTAGCTGCGCTACTGTTTTCGAAGATGACTTTCCGTCCTCTTTTTTGAGTAGTAGTAATTGGTCGAGCTCTAATAGTATTTCATTTTCAAGTTTTGGGGCTTGTTCTGGTAATAAGGCGGTACTTAATGGAAGCTCAGATCGTATGATCACCACAGACATCGATCTCACCGGCGCAAGTTCGGCTGAGTTCACGATGGAGTACTCCATCTCCAGTGGAGCCAGTTTTACATTTTACTTACCCGATGTTGACATCTCTACAGTCGGTGGTTCTTCTTGGACTGACGTTGGCCCCTCTTATGCCTCACCATCGGGTAGTTGTCAAACGCTAACCGTCGACCTCACCACTTACACAGGTTCCACCGTTCGGCTGCGGATCTCAGATGGCTGGTCCTCTTACCCAACCTACATTACGAGAGTCGAAGTCTGCTCAGACAGTGGTGGTGGTGGTGGCGGCACCCCCGGCACACCTGGGGCGTGTGGGTCAGAGTGTTCGTCGAATTGCTGGACCAGTGTAGCCAACGGTGGCTGGGACAATTGCAACACCTGGGAAAATAGCGGCGTGTCTTGCGGTCTCTGGGGGGGGGTGGAGCTTCGAAGATCGATCGCCGATTATTCAGCACAATGTGACCGTTAATTCTACACCCAGCGGAGACAAGAATGCCTTTACTGATCTGTTGATCGACCCAAGTGGAACGCTGACCATCAACGCAAGCATGGACGATGGTGGTTCAGGCGCTATAAGCAACGATATTTTTGTCTGCGGCACACTGAACATCGACGCTGGGTTTGGAACCGTTGACTTCGAAAACAAAGACATAACCATCAACAACGGTGGTGTTTTGAATCTTAACAGTGGGACACTGGAGGTGGACGTCATAACCGTCAAGAACGGCGGTACGATTAACCTGAATGGTGGTACACTGCGACGCGCCTGTGGGTCGAGTACCGCAGCGTATGGACTAATCGTGGAAGAAGGGGGGCGCATTGAGGTGCTGGATGGCTCTTCTCGACTCATTGCTTATTCGTGCCTTTCTGAATACACCCTAATGGATGGCACGTTTGATTGCAACGACCATCTCACAAGCTTCAACCGGGGTAACTTCCAATTAGGGAAAGTCAATACTACAAACGATCAGTCAACTGGACGCTTCCGCACCCAAACGGCGTTTCTGCCTTTGGTGGAAATTCCACGCGCGTTTGATGCCAACTTCTTTGGCCGCAACAGCACTTGGGGCGGCACGGTGGAGTACTATGGTGGCGGCACAATAAGCTTACCGACCTTAGACACCCGTTGGACGTATTTTGACCTCGAAGTAAATAATACTAATCTAAACCTGGGGACAATACCATACGTTGACGTTGTGGGAAATGTCTACCTCGACGGTGGCTATATTGACATCAACGACAGTCAGTTGCAGCTGCGCGGAAGTGTTGTGTATCGCAGCGGTGGCTACATCCGCACTCGTCCGACTTGAGAGCTTGTTATGTTTGGAAAGCTCTCACCGTTCGGCTCAACTGATGATTTTGGGTCTCCGGGAATGACGACCTACCTCATCGAGACACAAGGCACATCAAACTTCGATGTGCGCTATCCGGAGCTACGCCTGAGCAACTCAACGCTGGGCTTCACCTTTGGCAACCCAGCCGAGCTCGAACGCCTGCGCATGGAACGCGAAGATGTCGTGCACCTGCGCGATGATCTCGAAGTCAACACCCTTCTGGAGCTCGACCGTGGTAAGCTGCGCACCTACGACAGCGAGGGCAGCATTGTGTACGTCTCGCGCACCGACTCGGGCGCTGCGACACACCGCACGACCGGCACCAGCGTGACACATGCCTATGTCTCTGGCACCTTGCGCCGCGCCGTGGCACCCAACACCAGCTACGACTTCCCCGTGGGCTACCCCAATGAAGACGACTACCCCGGTGCCAACCACCGCCGACTGAGCCTGGACATCGACGCTATGAGCGGCTACACCGATCTGCAGGTCAACTTCATCCCACCCTCCGACCCCTGCAATGGCTCGTTGACAGAAGTGGAAGACGGCATCGATTACATCGCCATCCACGACGAAGGCTATTGGGAAGTCCGCCCCACCGGCACTGGCAGCATCAACTACGATGCGCGTCTATATACGCACGGATTCGATGACAATAACCTGCCTGATAACCTTTACGGTCCACTCAAGCGCACGATCGGCTCCACGAATTGCACAGACTGGAGCACCGCCGGCGGCACCCGCCCACCCATCAATACGCTTGGTCGAACGGTGCGCCTCGATGCCAGCGTAGACAC
>CAZTEZ010000258.1:0-4916 GCA_964611815.1 uncultured Bacteroidia bacterium
GTGCTCATTTCGCAGTAGTGCACCTGCTCCACGCGCTCGGGCAGGTCTTTGGCGACCATGTCCTTTGTGCGGCGCAAGAGGAAGGGCTTGGTCATTTCGCGCAGCTTGGCGGCGCTGTCCTGGTCGTTGTTCTTTTCAATCGGGATGCTGAACTGGCGCTCGAAGTAGGTCGGCGTACCAAGCAGCCCGGGGTTCAGGAACTGCATCTGCGTCCAGAGGTCCATCGTCGTGTTTTCGATGGGCGTGCCCGTGAGCGAGAGGCGGTGGTCGGCCGGAATGCGCATGATGGCCTGCGAGGTCTTGGCCGTCCGGTTTTTGATGTAGTGGCTTTCGTCGAGAATGATGTAATGAAAACGCATCTTCTCGAGCGCACCCACATCGCGCCGCATGGTGCCGTAAGTCGTGAGTATGAGGTCGTGTTTTTCGAAGTCCTTCAACAGCGGCTTGCGCTGCTGGCCGGTGTACTTCAGCACTTTGAGTTGCGGCGTAAAGCGGTTGGCCTCCGACTCCCAGTTGTAAATAATCGAGTTCGGCAGCACGATGAGGGCCATCAGGGGTTCGCCTTTTCGCTCGCGTTCGCGTTGCAGCAGGGCGAGCGTCTGGATGGTCTTACCCAAGCCCATATCGTCAGCGAGGATGCCACCCAAGTGGTAGTCGTTCAAAAAGCACAGCCAGTCGTAGCCGGCTTTCTGGTAATCGCGCAGTTCGGCTTTCAGGCGTACGGGCAGGTCGATCGGCTCGATGCGCTCGAAGTTTTTGATGCGCTCGGGCAGTTCGATGCCGGTTCTCGCGAAGGCCGTTTGCAGCACCGGCAGCTGGTAGGGGCGCAGGCTCAGCCCGCCCTCCTGGCTCACCTCAGCGACCTCCATCAGGTGGCGGTAGTCGTTCATCCAGTTCTGCGGCAGATACACGTAGCGCTCGTCGCGCAGCTGGTAGCGCGCCTCGCCACTCAAGATGTTACCGCGCAGGCGTTCAAATTGAATCTTCTGCCCACCGAAATCCACCTCTGCTTTTAGTTTGATTTGTATGCTGTCTTCTTCCAGTTCGTAGTCGAGGGTGGGGAGGTCGAAGCAGAATTTGCTGTCGGTAGCCTGCACGAGCTTAATCTGAAACTGCTCGAAGAACGGCTGGTTTTCCTGGATCCAGGCAAAGGTGTCGCCCTCGGTCAGCGAGAAGTCCAGCAATTTGGCACGGTCGGTGCGCAAATCGGCGAGCGACTTGCGGAAGACGTCTTCAGCCTCAAAATCGCGTCGGATTTTGTGGAAGATGATGTTCGCATCGCTTTTGCGCTCCAGCTCCACATGGTGGCGGGTATCGCTGGCGAGCGGTATGACGAAGTTGCCGTAGCGCACGCGCGGTTTGAGCGTCAGGTAGCCCTCAGTCTCCTGCGCCAGGTGCAGCTCGAACTCGGCCGGGGCCTGCACCTCGTCGATCGTGATGCCCTCGGCTTCGATCTCGCAATCGGCGACCACCTTCAGCAGAAACTTCTCGAAAAACTCCTGCTCTTTGCTCTTCGGGATGAAAATCTCGGGCTTTTTTAGGAAAGGCGTCAGGCGCTTGCCATCGGGCAGGTTGCCGACCTCGAAGATGAGCGTGTCGTAGCGCAGCCACGGCGGCGAGAGGCAGACGATCTTCGACGGACGCTCGTGCAGCTTCAGGCGCTGGCCGTCCAGCTCGAAACGCGCGGCGTAGTGCAGGCCCTCGGGGGTGCGTTTGACTTCAAAGCCAGCGGGGATTTTGAACGGGACAATGCTCAGCATCTTGCCTACCGGGTGGCCGTCTTGTTTGGCCAGCGCGACGTCTTTGTGCGCAATGAGTGGCAGCACTTTCACGATCCGCCGCTGGATGTAATGCTTAATATACTTGTTCAGCGGGTTGTCGTCAAAGCGGTGAATGAACACCTGCAGGTTGTTCTCCTTTTTCTTGAATTTCCGGTAGAGCTTCTGCAGCACAATTTCGTCCAGCTGCTCAACGATGCGCTCGTCTTCTTCGTCCAGCGCTTGGTGGTAGCGCTCGATAGAGTTGGGCATCAGGCGCGAGTAGGTGCCCAGAAAACCCCCGCGCTCGTTCGTCTGCACGACATACGCTGCGAGCATGGGCCCGAATTTCGGGTGCTCGTTGAAACTATAGACGAGTTTGAACGGATGATTGGGGTCGACGAGGCGGGAAGACACGAGGCGGATCTGGAGTTAAGAGCAAGAGCAATTCATCGAACACGTTTTTGCACGCGTCACAAATCGCAAAGTTAAGCATCGCTATGGGATTCTCCACTTGAAAGACGATTTGAATGCAGATTTAACGCTTTGCTAATGTTTGTCACTAGCCCAGGAGAGCACCATTTGTTTAATGAAAATAAATTACACGTCATCGGAACTTTCGAGTTCGCAGTTAGCTTAAGGGAAAAGAAGAACGCAATCAGCGTTTTAACATCAATTGACATTAACACAACAAACCCAAATACTTCTCCAATTATGAAGTCTACGCTCCAACTGCTGTTCGCCCTCGCGCTGCTGATTTCCCTCACAGCTTGCGGTGGTGCCAAAAACGAAGAAGCCGAAACCGGCGAAGCCGAAGAAGTTACTGAAGCTGAAGGCGGTTCTGCCTTTGACGTGAATACCGAAAACACGCGCATCGGATGGCGTGCTTATAAAATCACTGGCGATGAGCACTACGGTAGTTTCCCCGTCAAAAACGGCGAAATCAAAGTAGAAGCTGACGAAATCGTTGGCGGTACGTTCACGTTCGATATCGCGAATCTGAAAGTTGAAGACCTTGAAGAAGACACCGAGGAGCACGGCAAACTGACTGCCCATCTGAAAGCGCCAGATTTCTTCGATGCTGAAAAGTACCCCGAAGGCAAATTCACTGTGACGAAAGTCGTTGCCAAAGCTGGTGAAAACGGTACGACTCACGAGGTGACTGGCAACCTGAAAATCCGTAACAAAGAGAACAGCATCACGTTCCCGGCTGTGGTTGAAATGGGCGAAGACAAAATCGCCGTTGAAGCCAAAACGGCCATCGACCGCCAAAAGTGGGACGTCAACTTCAACACCCCCGACGCCGCCATCAAAGACATGGTCGATATCGAAATCGAACTTGAAGCTGGTTCTTCTGCTTCTTGATTTCCAGTGAATAAAAACTGAACTTTTAAAGCAAGTTCACACACAGACCTGGAAACTTTTTGTGTGTACACCGCCACTACTCCGGTAGTGGCGGTTTTTTGTGCGGCTGATTATCTTAAATCTCAGGCACGTTTTTGAATGGCAGTCTGTTTGTGATGAAGTTATGGCAGGTCAATGTTATCAGACCCATGTCATAACATACAATACACACACAAAACAGACCATTATGAAAACGTTACCCAACATTCTGATTGCACTTGCACTTTTGCTGTCGATGACGGCTTGCGGCGGTGCCGAAAACAAAGAAGCCGAAACCGGCGACGCGAAAGAAGTCACAGAAGCTGAAGGCAGCTCAGTGTATACTGTGAACTCATCTGAAACCATGCTAAAGTGGGTAGGCCACAAATTTGATGGGAGCAAACACGAAGGCACTTTTCCGGTCAAGTCTGGCGAAATTAAAATGGATGGCGATCAAATTGTTGGTGGCTCATTCGTGTTTGACATCGCGAATCTGACGATTCAGGATTTGGAAGAAGGAACCGAAGAACACGGTAAACTGATGGGTCATTTGAAATCGCCTGACTTCTTTGCTGCAGAAGAACATCCTGAAGGAAAGTTCACCATCGTCTCTGTGAAAGCCATTGAAGGTGAAGGCGAGGCTACGCATGAAGTGACTGGCAACTTGATGCTGCGTGGCAATGAAAACAGCATTACTTTCCCCGCAGAAGTTGAAATGGAAGAAGGTGAACTGGATGTGGATGCCAAAACGGCTATCGACAGAATGAAATGGGACATCAATTGGGACAAAACCAACCCTGCTGGCGATATGATCATAAAAGACATGGTTGATATCATGATCGATTTGGAAGCGAACCCTGCTAGCGAATCTTGAGTTAAGAAATTGCAGCCTCTTGGTATTTTAGCAGGAGACTTGACATTAAAAAAGCCGTCAGTGTTAACGCATTGACGGTTTTCTTTTTCGGTTCGGTGGTTGGCGACAATACGATTCACTAAGTTTAAACCATGGGACTACTCGATACGCAATTCAAAGACGACCAGGTGCTGATCACGAAGCTCGACGACTTGCTCAACTGGGCGCGCTTGTCGTCGCTGTGGCCGATGGGATTCGGGTTGGCGTGTTGTGCAATCGAAATGATGGCCACGAACGCTTCACACTACGACCTCGAACGCTTTGGGGTGTTCCCGCGCAACAGCCCCCGCCAGAGCGACGTGATGATCGTGGCCGGCACCGTGACCTTCAAGATGGCCGCGCGCATCAAACGGCTGTACGACCAGATGTCCGAACCGCGCTACGTGATCTCGATGGGCTCGTGTTCGAACTGCGGCGGGCCCTACTGGCAGCACGGCTACCACGTCGTGAAGGGCGTCGACCGCGTGATTCCGGTGGACGTGTACGTGCCCGGCTGCCCGCCCCGGCCGGAGGCCTTCCTGCAGGGCGTGCTGCTGCTGCGCGAAGCGGTCGGATCCGAAAAGCGACCGCTGAGCTGGATGGTGGGCGACCAGGGCGTCAAGCGCCTGCAAATGCCCTCCCAGCGCGATTACAAACGCACCGAACGAACCGCAGCAACCAAACTACGACCGATGGACGAATCATAGTCCAGCCGGGGGGATCGCAATACGGATGGTCGCGCAGACCGACATCATCCAGGAGCTGACCAATGCGCTGGGCACAGATTTGACCACCCAGCCCACGGCCGACGGTTGGCCCACGGTCTGGGTGCCCGCCGACCGCATCGTCGAGGCGCTGCGTTTTTGCAAGACGGGGGTGCAAGC
>CAZTEZ010000259.1:0-4876 GCA_964611815.1 uncultured Bacteroidia bacterium
TTCGAAGTGCATCCGCTCGCCATCCGGCCCGGGCAGCGTGTATTCGATCGTGACGAGGTCTTGCAAGAAAAACGCCTTCTCGAGCGCCACGAGAAAACGATCAGCGAGGTCTTTCTCAAAAATTTCCTTGACCGATTTACCGATCAATTCCTCTTTCGGCATCATCAGGTAGCCTTCTTCCGGGGCATGCACGTCCAGATACTTGCCCTTTCGGGTCATCCGAAAAAACATATCCGGAATGGCCTTCAGCGTAGTTTCCAGCTTGGTCTTCGCCTTAATCAGCTGCAAATCCTTGCGTACCCGGCGGGTGATATCGACGGCGATGCAGTAGAGATAGATCTTGCCATCTGAGCGCTTCAGCGGGCTTTTGAAAAAATTGAACCACCGCGGTTTACCCTCTGCGCCAATGAGCGATTCTTCGAACTGCATGGGTTCGCCAGTTCGCGCAACGAGCAGATCGGAGTCGTTAAAACCAGCTACATCCAGCCCTTTGCGCGTCGAGAGGCCATGGCCGTTGTACACCAGCTCGCTTTTGGGTTTGCCCATAAAGCGCGCGAAGGTGTCGTTGGCCAGCACGATTTGGCCCTGCTCGTCGATCACATAAACGAGGTTGGGTGACTGGTTGAACAGCCGACCGCGCAATTCGATGAACGTCGGGTCGTTGAGGTCGTGGCTGAGGTTGCTTAGTGTGACAAGCGTTTGGTTGTCCGGACCGTAAAACCGGCTCTCGGTCACGCTTACCCGGTTGGCTTTCAAAGTTTCAAGAGTCAATCGAGCGATCTCGCGCCCATCTTGCATTTGCGCACCTTCATAAGACAGCACCATATCGAGCGGCTTACCTACGAAGGCCTGTAGTTCGGGCCAGTCTAAAGCCGGTGTGCAGCCCACGCCTACAATCTCGCCCTTGGCAACTGTCAGCAACAGCTCGCGCCAGGGCAGCACCTCTGCGGTCTGCACCTGCACATTTACGGGTTTGCCTTCGGTTGCCATCTTGTCAATATACGTATTGCGCCCAAACTCAACGCGGCTCAGGGTCGCCAATCTTTGTACTGCTGGTATACCGCATCCAGGCCAGCTTTCGGGTTGCGATTCATGTCGAGCAGGCCCTTGAGGTTGGTTTTATCGCGTGGGTGGGGTTTACCGGTGGCGGGTGTCCACTGCATGCGGAAATCCGCCAGCACCCAGGGCATGATACCGTTGATAAACGGCAACTCGATGTACTGTTTGAGGTGCGTGGTCAAAAACTGAGCCTGAAACTCCTCGCTGTAAGAGTGCTTCTTGCGGGGCTCGTTTGCATCAGGCTCGTCCGTGTGCCGACCCTGCATGGCACCCGCACCGAATTCGCTGATGATGAAATGCTGCTCGGGCATTTTTTTGTGGATACGCCGGACGTGCTTGCCGGCCTTTTTCGCTTTCGAGTAGTACCAACCGTGGTAGGTGTTCAGGCCAGTGACATCTGTGATGTCAGACACCCGGTCCTTGAAAGCGATGCGCTCGACGAAAGGCGGCAGTACCAGCCGCGCCTGAAAGGTCTCGCGCTGCGGGTCGAGCTGCTTGGCGTAGTCGTGCAGGGTTTGCAGGTAGGTGCGTGCCGATTTTCGCCAGTAGTGCACCTCGTTGCCAATGCTCCACATGCAAATCCCCGGGCGGTTGAAATCACGGATAATCATCCGGTGCAGTGAGGCTTTACTTTGCGCAACGAGGTGCGGGTCGGCCATCTGCTTCTTGTTCAATTGATAGACAGGTATTTCTTCGACCAAGAGTATGCCCGCCTGTTCCATTTTCTGGAGTACGCGCACATCATTGGGGTAATGTCCGGGCCGACAGAAATTGACCTCCATCGACTTGAGAAACCCCACATCGCCATCGATCAGGTTGTCGGTGTAGCGCGGGCCAAGCAGGTAGTGGTCTTCGTGCCGGTTCATGCCTTTGAGCACAATCGGGTTGTCGTTCAGGCGATATCGCCCACCTTCTTGCAATTCAAACTGCTTGAAAGCCCAGTTGTAGGTGTAGGTCGCGAGCGTCTTGAATCCACCGCTGGCGGTGGGACGGCTGATTTTCAGGTAGTAGGTCTGCACGTTGCCCGGGTTGTCGACATCCCAGGGCTGCGCTTGCCGAAAGCGCTTGCTGTACTTCACCCACTGTTGGCCGCTGGCCCAATCATGCTGGCCATCGCTCTGAGCCGGGGTGGCGGGGGTGCTGATGACGACCTGATCGAGCAGGCGTTCTTCATCGTCAACAACTTCACCGAGCTGCAGTTGCAGCATCTGCTTGCGGTCGGTCAGGTTCTGGAGCTGCACCCATAGGTCGAGCTGCGCATTGTCACTGGTTTCAAAGAGCACCTTCTGCGGGTAGATCGGTGGGAGGTGTTCAATGAAAATCGGCCGGTAGAGCCCACCGTAGGGGAACCAGCCGTGTTTGCCGTCGTGAAACTTCGTGGCAACGGGCAAATCCTCGTACGTCAATCGATTGTCGATGCGGATAACGAGCGTGTTGCTACCCGATTGCAGCGCATCCCAAAGCGGGAAGGCAAACGGTAGGTAGGGCAGGTCGAACTCGCCCAGCAGCTGGCCGTTCAGCCAGACGCTCGCCTCTCGAAAGATGCCCTCGCTCTGCAAGATGGGCAGATGCTGTGGGTGCTCCCCAGGGTCGTACTGAAACTTGTAGCGCAGATACACCGGCATCTGCTTGTCGAAAAGCTCGGCATGCTGGCGGTCCCAAGTGCCCGGCACTTGCAACTGCTTGTAAGTCCAGCCCTCCGCTTCCAACACAGGGAGGCTATCAGTAGGCAACGTCACATCATCTTCACGATAAAACATTCCCCAGGTGCCTTCCAGCTCATAGCGCAAGTTGGCATCGAAACCATCAGCGTGGGTGCGAGCGGGTAGCACGCGGGTGGCCGAATAGCCCTCGTAAGCGGGGTCGCTGAAGCGGTCGGTCTGGCCAGCATCCGGCAGCTCACGAACAAACTGAGCGGCCACGGGGCCGCTCAGTGTTAGTAGTATCAAACTGATGAACAGTGCACGCATGGCGCTGTAGTTAAACGAGTTGTGATTAAATCTTGAAGGCCGTTTTGACATCGTCGACCATATCCAGGGCTTCCCAGCCGAAGAATTTGGCCATCGTTTTGCCTTCTTTCACGCTGCGGTTAAGGCCGTCGACAGTCACGTAGCGCGTGTCGATTTCCTTCTCTTCGAACTTGCGACCCATGTGGCCATAGGCAGCGCTGGGGCGGAAGATGGGCTTCTTGAGGTCAAAGCGATCGACGATCGCTTTCGGGCGGAGGTCGAACACGTCGCGGACGATCTTGCTGATTTCAGCGTCGTTCATGCCGACTTTCGCCGTGCCGTAGGTGTCAACGTGAATCGAGACGGGCTGAGAGATGCCAATCGCATAAGCGACTTGTACTTCCACTTCGTCGCACACACCTGCAGCAACCAAGTTTTTGGCGACGTGGCGCGTGGCGTATGCAGCCGAGCGGTCGACTTTCGATGAGTCTTTGCCCGAGAATGCGCCGCCGCCGTGGGCACCGCGGCCACCGTAGGTGTCGACGATGATTTTGCGACCCGTCAGGCCAGCATCACCGTGCGGGCCGCCGATGACGAACTTGCCCGTCGGGTTGACGTGCAGAATCGTGTTGTCGTCGATCATCTCCTGCGGTAACACACGCGGAATCAGGATGCTGCGCACATCTTCGTTGATCTTCTCAAGCATGTTTTTCTCGTTGCCGTCGAAGTCGTCGTGCTGCGTCGAGATGACAATCGTGTGGATGCGCTGCGGCGAGCCGTCTTCGCTGTACTCGATGGTCACCTGGCTTTTGCTGTCTGGGCGCAGGTACGTCATCTCTTTGCCGGCTTTGCGGATGTTGGCGAGCTCATGCAGCAGGCGGTGGCTGTAGGCCAGCGGCATCGGCATGTACTCGTCCGTTTCGCGGGTAGCATAGCCGAACATCATACCCTGGTCGCCAGCGCCCTGGTCGGTGTCAATACCCGTGCCCTCATCCACGCCCTGGGCGATGTCAGGCGATTGCTCGTGCAGCCCAACAAGAATGCCGCAGCTGTCGCCGTCGAACATGTACTCCGATTTGTTGTAGCCGATGTCGCGAATGACGCCGCGCACCAAGTCGTGGTAGTCAACGGAAGCATTCGTGCGAATTTCGCCCGCAAGCACCACTTGGCCGGTCGTCACCAGCGTTTCGCAAGCAACGCGCGACTCGGGGTCTTGCTCGAGCATGGCATCGAGTACGGCATCAGAGATTTGATCAGAAACCTTGTCGGGGTGGCCTTCAGATACAGATTCAGACGTGAAGAGATAGGACATGTAGTTTTTATTGGAGTTGCTGTTATGGCTTGCAAAAATGCTGAAAAACACGTCCTTTTGCAAACCGGAAACGCTTTTGGCGCTCTGCTTTAATCAGTGTGCTCTTGTGTTTCCATGGATTATATCCGCAAAGTCGGGTTATCTGCCCCGATAGCTGAATTTACATGTTGGATTATGAGAGGAAAAGGGAAGAAAAAACGCCAGTTTCAAGAGTACCCCAACTGCTACGGTACGCCGCCAGAAAGCTGCGCGGGGCGTTGGCACGAGCTGTTCGGCCGCGAGGCGCCGCTGATGATCGAGCTGGGCGCTGGACGCTGTGATTTTTCGCTGGGCTATGCCGCGCAGTTTCCGGATTGGAACGTACTGGCCATCGACCTCAAGAGCGAGCGTCTGTGGGCGGGCGGTCGCCGGGCACTGGAGCGCGGGCTGGAAAACGTGCGCTTCTTGCGCTTGAACATCGAAGAGATTACAGAGGTATTTGCACCCGGTGAGGTCAGCAAGATCTGGATCACCTTCCCCGACCCATACCCCCGAAAAAAGCACGCCAAGCGCCGTA
>CAZTEZ010000260.1:0-4868 GCA_964611815.1 uncultured Bacteroidia bacterium
CGATGCGGCGGTCAGTCGGTAGACATTGGCGTTCAGCTCGTCGCGCAAAATGTGGAACCAGTCGTTAACCGGCGCGTCGGCACTCGTTTCGTAGAACAGCACCCAACGCTGCTCGCCCAGCTGCTCACCGATGTGCCGGATGATCGCCGCGCGTTCGGTGGCGCGAAACTGCTCGGGTCGGCAGTCGAGCACTTGGCCCGCAAGCTTGGGGATGCTGGCGGTGTCGGGGGGCGATGGCAGGGGCTGCCACGCGCGGTAGCCGGGGCGGAAGTCGGTCATGCTATTGTATTTCTATCATGTTAGTCATCCTGAGCGAAGCTTGCGGAGCGAAGGACCTCCGCCGACAGTTCGCACTATTGACGGAGGTCCTTCACTGCGTTCAGGATGACTGTTGGCTTCGACAAATCTCCAAAAAATCCGCCAGACTCAGCTGCTCGGCACGCTGACTGGCGAGGTGTTCCGGCGGCACAACGTCGATTGCCTTCAGGGCGTTCCGCAGGGTTTTGCGGCGCTGGTTAAACGCGGCTTTCACGATGCGTTTGAGGTCTGGGAAATCGACATCCAGCGCTGCGGGCGTAGGCTTGCGGTCGAGCGTCAATACCGCGCTCTGCACACGTGGCGGCGGCCGAAACGCGCCGGGCGAGACCTTGAATTGGTACTGCACCTCGAAGTAAAACGGCAGCAGTACACTCAGAATGCCATAGGTTTTGCTGCCCGGGTCGGCGGCGAGGCGCGCGCCAACTTCGTGCTGCACCATGACCGTCGCGCGGGTGATGTGCGACTGCTGCGCCATCAGCCAGAACATGATCTGCGAAGAAATGTTGTACGGCAGATTGCCCACGACCTCCACCTGCTCGTGCAGTTCGTGGTCGAGCACGCTTTTATCAAGCACCCCAAAATGCGCCACGCTTTTGAAGCGCTCGCGCAGATACGTAATCGCATCCGGGTCGACCTCCAGTGCCGTGAGCTGCACCCCGCGCGAGATCAGGCGCTCGGTCAGCACACCTTCGCCGGGGCCGATTTCGATAACCGGCTCGCTTTGCTGTGCCTGCACAAGGTCAATGATGCGATCGACGACGCGGGCATCATGCAGGAAATGCTGCCCGAGCTGCTTTTTGGGGCGCAGACGGTCAGGCTGGTCGTCAGATGAGCGGCGGTCGCTCATTCGTCCAGCTCCTTCACGTCGCCCTTGGGCGTGCCCATGCGCTTCACGTTGTAGGCCGCCCGGCCGTAGGCTACGGGTTTATCGGGGTCGCCGTGGTGGATGGTCATGTCGGTAACGACCGTACTGCGGCCACTGCGCAGCACTTTGCCTTCGGCGATGAGCGTCTCGGTGTTGGCCGGCGCCAGGTAGTCGATCCGCAGGTCGATGGTCGAGATTTTGTCTTCGTAGCTCGTGAGGGTCGTCATGGCCGCCACGCCACCCACGCTATCCAGAATCGACGCGACAATCCCGCCGTGCAGCGCCGGACGCACGGGGTTGCCCAGCAGGAACTCCTGATACGGCACTTCCAGTTTCCCATAGCCGTCTTTGGCTTCGATCAGCTTGAGTTTGATGTGCTTGTTAAAAGCAATCACCTGCTCGTTGATAAAGCGCAGGGCTTCGAACTGGTTCTCCTGGTAATCGGGCAGGCCATCGTAGAGGCTGCCGGGCTGTTTGGACTTGTCGGTCATGGGGCGGCGGGTTTGCCGCAAAGATAGGAGTTGGCAGGCAGGGGTGCTAATTGCACAACGATCGTCATCTCGAGCGGAGCTTGCGGAGTCGAGAGATCCGAGCCAGTAGTACGTGTTGCATGTGTGTGCTATCCTCTCGGGTCCCTCCACAAGGTCGAGACGACGGCATCTGCGATACCGTAAAAACAAACGGTCTTGCAAAGACCGTCATCTCGAGCCCGTTCGACGGAGTCTATCCTGAGCAAGGTCGAAGGGCTCAGGGTAGACTCGCTTGCGGAGTCGAGAGATCCGAGCCAGTAGTATGTTTTGTATGTATGTGCTATCCTCTCGGGTCTCTCCACAAGGTCGAGACGACGGCATCTGCGATGCCGTAAAAACAAGCGGTCTTGCAAAGACCGTCATCTCGAGCGGAGCCTGCGGAGTCGAGAGATTCGAGAGGATAGTATTTGTAGCAAAATCACACATCAAACGGAACTTGCAGAAACTCTAGTCTTGGATTATCAATCTTAATGAGCGACAGCTTCTTTTTCCTCGACCACTTTTTGAGCTGCTTCTCCCGCAGAATCGCTTCTTTCATCGTGGGGAAGTCTTCGTAACGCAACAGATTGTAGCAATGATGCTTTGAAGCAAAGTGTTCAGGATTTCCTCTGTCGTCGTAGTGCTGCTGCAGACGTTGCTGCAAATTGGAAGTAACACCAATGTAAATACTGCTCCTAAGTGTATTTGTGACGAAGTAAACGCGAGGGCGTTTCATAGCTTCTTGTGAATTAGCGCCATTCGACGGCTAATACAAAAAATCATGAATGTAAGTTGATTATATTTATAGCTGTGTACTATCCTCTCGGGTCTCTCCACAAGGTCGAGACGACGGCATCTCCGATGCCGTAAAAACAAACGGTCTTGAAAAGACCGTCATCTCGAGCGGAGCTTGCGGAGCCGAGATATCCGAGTCAGTAGTACGTGCTGTATGGGTGTGCTATCCTCTCGGGTCTCTCGGCTGCGCTCGAGACGACGGCACCTGCGATACCGTTAAAATTAAACGTAATCCCGGTTCTGCTTCGCCATGTACTGCTTGTACGTCTGGCTCGAGTCCTCGCTCCACTGGTAGTAGCCGAAGAGCTTTTGCACAACTTGCTTCGGGAAGAACTTCTCGAAGGTGCGGTAGAGCACGATGTCGTACTTGCGGTGGAAATTGATCCAGCACTGGTTGCAGTTGTTCACGTACTCGTGTTGAATGGCCTGTGTGGCTTTTGAGTTGAAAATCTCATGCAGGCTCTTCTCGTGCACGTTGCCGAGGATAAGGTCGAGGTTCTGGCAAATCGGTACGTTGCCATCGGGCAGGATGACGACGGAATCCAGAATCGAGTAGCACTTGAGCTTCGTCTGCTTGCGGCGCCACTCGTCGTACATCACCAGGAAGTCGTAGTTCTCGCGGAACTCCTTGACGATTTGCGGGATGTTGTCTTTGTACTGGCTGTAATCCTTTGGCTTGTGCTTAGCCTCCTGGATGTTCTCCTTTTCGAGGACTGAAAGCGCCTGGTTTTTCTCTTTGTACTTCGCGCCCAGCTCCTCGCGTACGTCTTTGAACTTGTACTGGCGCTTGTCGTTTTTCACTTCGCCGATGTCGCTCTCGTGCGCTTTTTCGACGGTGTCAAAGAAGGCAATGTCGTTGTAAACGCCCACACGCACGTCGATGTCGTATTTCTTGGCGACCTCGCACACGTGCTGCAGATCGCTGAAATCGTTGTAGGGCGAAAGCGTGAACATCAGCGAGATCGGCACCTTCTTGTGCGTCTCTTCGATGACATTGATGACGCTGTCGTAGCCGTCTTTGCCGCGCATATGCTTGTACGTCTCGCTCGTGCCGTCCAGCGAGATGAACAGGCGCTTGGGCGGGTATTTGTTCACGGCCTCAATCGCGTTCTTAGGTTTCAGGCAGTTGGTGAGCAGGTCGAAGTTCTTGTGGTTGTTGTGGTACCACTGCAGGATGTCGAACGCCTGCGGGTGAATGAGAAACTCGCCGCCTTCGAGGCCGACCGTGGTGCTCGATGACACCGTGCGGTCGTTCATGATCTCGATGATCTTCTCCAGCGAGAGGTGCTTCACCGGGCGTTTGGCCCAAATGAGGCAGTGTTTACACGCCGAATCGCAGAGATCGGTAGCGTAAAGCATGAGCGTCGAGAGCTTTTTGCGGCCCGGGCGCACACGGTTGTTGAGGAAAATCTGACCGCGATCGACGTAATTCTTGACTCCGTACATAATTCGTGCTGTTGAGGCGTCGCTGTTCTCGTCACGCCAAAATGAATACAACCGGCACCGGCTATTACTTTAGCACAAAAACAACTGTAGCGACTAACGAATAATAAAGTTACGTGTTGCGACTAGTTTTTGCAAACCCAGGGCAAAGCGTTTAAACTCAGCCTCCTTTGTGCAGGCTGATTACTGCCAAACGCTTAAGTGTTTTACCTAAAAACATCGGTAAATGTCTGTATTTTATGGGTTTGAACCCTGTTTGTGCAACTCTCAGTAAATAAAGCGTGTAACTCAGTAGGATACATGCACACCTAACCCTGTGTTCAATTCCAATAGTTCCTAACCCTGACCACCTACCCCATGAAGTTTCTACGTGTCATCACCAACACCCGCCAAGAGCAACTGCAAACCATGATTTCGGCCCAGCGCCGTGAAATGGATCGCACCTTCCGCGACCTGAGCATCGCCTTGGCCGACTACAATACCGATTATTTGGCCAGTTCGGCTAACAAACTCCGCCAGCTTGCCTCAAAAATGCAGCATTTCGATTTGGCCGATGCGCTGAAAGAACTTGAGCGCCTGGCGCTCTCCAGCGCTCGTCCTCAGCAGCTTTATGAAGCCATGGACCCGGTCATCGAACAGATCCCGATGACCCGAAAAGCAGCGTAAACACCCGCAAAACTGCACTACACCTGCGTTTTCACCCAGCGCAACCTTATTCCAGCGCCTGTTTTCAACTTTTCGGATACCGTTTCGGTTTAGAATCACGTTAAATGACTGAAAGGCCTTTGCACTGTTGTGTAAATTCAGCGAAATTCGCTATTTAGTTGAGCAAACAGCGCCACACTTCCCGTAAGGCCCGAACAACTTGACGGTATGAGTAGCTTTCAGAACGACATCCGCGGTTCATTTTTGCCCCGCTACGGCGCGGTGGCACAGAT
>CAZTEZ010000261.1:0-4858 GCA_964611815.1 uncultured Bacteroidia bacterium
AAATCCCACCAGCGCCAGGAACACCACCACGCCCACGCCGTCGTTGAACAGCGACTCGCCCGTCACGATGGTCTGGATGCGGGTGGGCAGGCCGGCTTTTTTCAGGATGCCGAGCACCGCGATGGGATCGGTCGGCGAAATGAGCGCGCCGAACAGCAGACACGCGATGAAGGGCACTTCGTAAGGCGTGAGAAACAGCAACAGGTAAATGAGCCCGGCCACCAGGAAGGTCGAGAAGATGACCCCAAACGTGGCGAACACCGAAATGCTCCAGCTTTGCGCCTTCAGTTCGTCGAGGTTGATGTGCAGCGCCCCGGCGAAGAGCAGGAAGCTCAGCATGACCTCCAGCAGAAGCTCCGGGAAGTCGATGACTTCCATCAGGCTGTGGAAGTACTCGTACACGCCATCGGCGACGGTGGCCGATAGAATCAACGCCAGCGAGAGCACGATGGCCAAAATCATGAGGCCGATGGTGTTCGGCAGCTTCATGAACCTGTAGTTGATGTACGAAAAGGCCGCACAAATGACCGTGAGTACCGAAATGATGCCGAATAGTCCCATGCGAATTCGCCTGAAGTTGCGTTAGATCAGTATCTTAGAGTCTGCGCCGAATGGCTCGCCTTTTTGCGGGCATTTTGCCATCTTTAGGCTGCAGCACTCAACTGCAAAATACATTTTACGCACTGCCCAACAGTATCTCGCCTTATGTCGTTTCTCAAAAACCGCTTTCCCTTATTGATTAGCTGCGTTGGTTTGCCCGCCGTGCTGCTGTTCAGCAGCTGCGATATCATCGACGAACCCCGACGGGAGGGCATTCGTACTGAAGGCGATTTCGTCTGCATCGACCAGGCCAGCGAAACCCGAAAGGTGCTGATGGAGGAGTACTCGGGCATGAAGTGTGGCAACTGCCCGGCAAAGTCAAAAGAGGCCCAAAGCTACATCGCCGACTACGAGGGCCGCTTTATTCTGAACACCATCCACGCTGGCGGCTTTGCCGACCCCGATGGCGGCGGGCTCTACACGCCTGACTTTCGCACCCCTACCGGCGACCAACTGAACGAAGACTTTGGGCTGCAAACCTACCCTAACGCTGTCATCAACCGCTCGGCCTACAATGGCGATTTGGTGCTGGGCTCAACTGATTGGCAACCCAAGATCGAGGAGGAGCTACAAAAGCCGCTGGACGTCAAAATGTGCATCGCTTCTGATTACGATACCGAAACCGACCTAATTTCTGTGGATGTGAACATGGAGTATCTGAACGCTGGCGATTCGGAAGACTTCCTGTCGGTGTACCTCATCGCCGACACCGTGTTCGGCCCGCAGAAGTGGTACTTCAACGAGCCGGAGAACGTCACCGACTATCCGCACGTCAACCTCTTGCGTGGCAGCTTCAATGGCACCTACGGCACGCGCGTGAGCGACTCGACCATCGTGGCGGGCGACCGGTTCGCACTCTCTTTCGAGCAGCAACTTACGAGCTTCAACCGCGTGATGGCTGGCGACTGGCAGCGCCTGAAGGTGCTGGCGTTCATCTACAACAATACAACCGGCGAGATCAAACAGGCCGAGGAGGTGTATATCTCGCAGTCTTGAATCAGGCTTGGGGTTTAACCCGCGCGCTTCAAGTCCTCGATCAGCGCCTCACCTTTTTGCACCAGCTGGTCCAGCATTTCCTGTGGCGGCTTCATCGGGAGCGCCGCTTCCAGTTTGGCATGGCGCTTTTGGTAATGGTCCTGTGCAACCGGCTTATCCATCAACCCGTACAGCTTCACCAATAGGCGATAGCTTTCGAGCTCATCCTCAGGATCTTCGGCGAGTCGTAGCGCCCGCATCAAGTGTGAGGAGGCCATCTCGAAGCTACCGTCGTCCATGAACACCTCGGCCAGTTTGTTGTTCAGCAGGGTGCTTTCAATGGTGTTGCCGTACGACTCATAAGTATTGATCGCCAGATTGTAATAGCGAATGGCCTTCTGCGTGTTGTTGGCCGCACGGTAATAATTGGCGTACTCCATGTGCAGGGCCGCCACGCTCAGTTGATCGCTGGCGCTTTCGATGCCCGTACGCGCTTGGTCGAGGTACTTTTTCGCGCGTTTGAATTCGCCTTTGTCGGTCCAGAGGCTGCCAAGCAAACGCAGCAGATTCCAGTGCACGACGCTGTGGTTGTAGTCGATCTCCAGGTCGCGATTGATTTCCGCTAAATCGAGCGCCAGGTCAACCAGACCCAGATTTTGCAGCAGCATACAGATGTTCTGCAAGACGATCGACTGCTCGGTGAAATAGCGCTTGGCGTGAAAAAACTTGAGGCAGGTGCCGAAGTGCATGAGTGCCTGGGTGTAATCTTTCAGCAGCCAATTCATGGTGCCAAGGTTGGCGTGCACTCTCGCCATCTGAATCGTCAGGCCTCCTCGAGGATTCAGCTCCAGGCTGGTAAGGTAATGCTCGCGCGCCCTGCCGATGTAGCCCTGTCGATAAAAGAGATTACCCTTAAGGTTTTCGACCAGCGCCCGACCGCTATTGGAGTCGATGGCCTCGAACAGCGCAGCTGCAGTTTCCAGCATCTGCTCGGCCGCCTCGAAACGGCCCATCTGGTAAAAAATCTTGAAGGATTCGGTGACAGCCTTCGCCTCATAAGCCTTCAGGTGATTTTTGTTGGCGATCTCGCAGGCCCGTTCGGTGTAGCGCAAAGCCTCCTGCATATCCTGGTGCTGCAGGCGCTCGGCCTGGCGTAGCAGCTCGCGAATCTGCTTGCGCGGATTGCTCGAGCGCCCGGGCATGCTGGGGGCACGGCGCCGACCGTTGGTGGTATTTAGCGATTTGCGGCGAGAGCTCACGCGAGAATTCGGTAAAAGAGTGCTTAGGAAAAGGTGTCTAAACTTACGTTTTTTTGGCGGCCCTGCATCCTAACGTCTGTTGAATTCAACGCCCTGTCTCTGCTCGCTCGGTCGAAATTCCGTAACTTCGATCTCCAGTAAACCGTGTGCTCACCGACGATCTTATGCCCAAGTTTTTCCAACTCAAAGCCAGCGACGACCACGCCAAGCACCCGGTGCAGTGGCCCGGCTGGTTCCTGCGCTATTACAATGGCAACGGCAACACCTACCACCGTTTTCGCTCACCGAACGTGAACTACGGCGGCCCGCTCAACGATTTGCTCTACTGCGAAGAGGGCTGGCTGGTCGGTAGCGCCAAGCTGCGCGAGGCCCTGCAGGGGCAGAAACTGGACGAAGAGGTCGTGCACTTTCACCCTGTGGAGGTGCATGCGGGCGATCAAACGGAGACTTACTTTTTGGTTCATTTCCCGTATCGCCGTCCGGCCTACAAATGGGCGCGATGGCAATACGACGACGAGCACAACTTCGTCAAACAGCCGCCTCTGGATGAGGACATCGTTGAAGACTGGCGCGTTTTCTGCCCATTCCACCGGCACAAGGGCTATGAGCATGTGGTTGTGATACACGAAAAGGTGAAATCTGCGTTAGAGCAAGCAGAACTAACCGGACTGGCGTTTGAAAAACAGCACGTTGACGACTAAGCACACCAAGCCACTGGCCTTCGCCACCATGTTTCAGCACCGACTGCTGTTTGTGCTGCTGTGTCTGCTGATACCCTTCAGCAGCTTTTCGGGCGAGCGCCCGCAGTCTGAAACGCGAACGGCACAGACGCCGGCGCAGATATGGCCGCAATCACCCGCACCCTCTGCCGAACTGCAAGCCCGGGAGTCTACGGACTACACTTTGCCGCATCACGCGCAATGGCAACTGGACAATACCGTTCCGAAAGCTGCTGATGCACGGTCAAATGGAGTGCGCTCAAAGACCAAACGCGAGCGCCGCGAGAAAATCACCAACGGCCTGAACAAGTGGATGACGGTCGTCACCGGGCCGTTCATCGCACGTGCCATTCAGCGCAAGCTCAAAAAGAAAGACTACTGGAAGCAGATCATGTACACGCTCGGCATCATTTTGGTGGGTGCGGGGCTGATGGTCGCTTCCCGACAGTATGGCGGCACGAGTTTCGGCGGCAACAACGTCGACTGGCTGTTTCGCTTCATGTGGCCTTTCGGGATTATCCTCGTTGGCGTCGGCGGAATTCTGCTGGTGCTGGCGGTGTATTACATTATTCGTGAAATCAAAAAAGAAAAGGAGAAGGAGCGCGAAAAGGAACGTGCTCGCAAAGCTGCCGAGCGACGCAAAAAGGAAGCCCAGGAGCGCCGTGAGCAACAGCAAAAGGGCAAAGAAGAGGATGACCGCGACAAGCAGCTGACGCCCGAAGAGCTGAAGCAAAAGCAGCGCGAGTACCTGGAGCAGAAGCGCAAAGAGGAGTTCGAGCGCCGCAACCGCGAGACGCAGCCACCGACCAACACCACCCCACCCAACGAGCGCCAGCCCAAGCCCGACGAAGCCAAGCCGCTCAACCCGCCGCCGGCTGAGCCGCCGCCTAACTCCAAGGACGAAGGCCCGCCCATCGACAAGCGCCGACCGCGCCGACCCGAGCCGACCGAAACGCCGCCCCCTATGGACGAGCCGCCGACCGACCACGACAAGCCGCGCACCAAGCCCGATGGTGGTCCTGGCATCTGAACCCTCTGACCCCCTAGCAGAATGGCCGATATGCAACACTCCGACCCCGCCAAAGTGGGCATCATTATGGGCAGCGAGAGCGACCTGCCGGTGATGCAGGCGGCTGCTGACATCCTAAAGCAGTTGGACGTGCCCTACGAATTGACGATCGTCTCGGCGCACCGCACACCCCACCGCATGCTTGAATACGCCGAACAGGCCGAATCACGTGGCCTGCGCGCGATTATCGCCGGTGCGGGGGGCGCTGCACACCTGCCGGGGATGGTGGCTTCGCT
>CAZTEZ010000262.1:0-4850 GCA_964611815.1 uncultured Bacteroidia bacterium
AGAGCACCAATATGCGTTTGTCGGTTTGCGGCAAAGCCTGGCCGACGGGCGTTTAGTAGTGGAAGCGCGGGATGAAGATGTACGTGAAGCCGATACCAAGCGCAGCTTGCACAGGGTTGGTGGCTGCGCGGTTGTTACCCCAGAAGTTCACAGTTTCTTCAACACCGTTGGTGCGCAAGCGGAATTCCACGTCTTTGTCTTCTACGTCAAGAATGCTGTAGACGCCGCGCAACTGGATATTCATGCGCAGGTTAAAGCGCAGTTTGATATCCAGACCAAGGCCGGCAACTGCCGACAGGTCAAAGCGCTCGTAGCGGTCAATTTCGTCGTACGGGAAACCGGCTTCTTGTGAATAAGGGGGGATGACCGGCGTGAAGCGGCGGTCGTTTGAAAACTCGTTGGCGCCAGTCAAATAGCCGACTTGCGGACCTAACTGACCGAAAAACGCAAACTTGCGTTCGGCGTTAGTCGAGTACTTGAACATGATCGGCAACTGCATGTAGCTCAGGCGGCGCTCTTGCTCAACCTCTATATCGTAGGTGCGTGAATCGCCGGTTTCGGGATCCACGTCCGTTTCCTGATAGGTTTCAGTAATGTAACGCTGGCCGATGTTCGTGTACAAGACGTTGGAGACCAGGCTGATGTGTTCATTGAAGCCATAGCCACCAAATACACCCGCAGACACCCCGCCCGTGAGTCGATAGTCGGTGTTATCCATGTCGTCGCTGTTCAAAAAGAACGACAAAGACGGGAAAGCGCGAACACCCACTTGCCAGCCTTTTTGAGCAAAAACAGGGGTGCAAACACTGATGGCAAGCAGAACGAAAACGGAGAGCGTGAGATTACGGCGCATGAGATAGGCAGTCACTTTACTGAACCGTAAAAGTAATAAAAATTTACTGCCAAAGCAGCGGGTGTGGGCAAGTATGGCTGGAAGTCGCAACAAAAGTGTGGCAACGGCTACAATCAGGGTGCGAGCCGCGCCAGCTGCCAGGCATCTCCGGCTTTGCGGAAGCGCAAACGGTCGTGCAGACGGCTGGGGCGCCCCTGCCAGAATTCAATGGCGGTGGGCTGCACCCGATAGCCCCCCCAATGCTCGGGGATGGGAATTTCTTCGCCCTCAAACTTCTGCTCGTACTCGCGCTGCAGGCGTTCCAGTTCCTCCCGATCTGCAATGGTTTCACTCTGCGGTGAGGCCCAGGCACCGATGCGACTGCCCTCCGGGCGCGATTGGAAATACGCCTGCGAGCGCTCCCGCGAGAGCTTCTCGACCCGCCCTTCGATGCGCACCTGGCGCTCGAGTTCGGCCCAAAACGCCGTGATGGCCGCGTGCGGGTTTTCTGCCAGCTCTTGCCCCTTGCGGCTATTGTAATTCGTGTAAATGTTGAAGCCGCCTTCTTCAATGCCCTTCAGCAGCACCATGCGCCCACTGGGGATGCCGTTGGAGGTAGCGGTGCTCAGGCACACGGCGCTGGGTTCGGGCACGCCCGATTCGAGCGCCTCGTTGAACCACTGCTTGAAAAACGCGATGGGGTCGTCGCCGACCATGTCTTCTTCAAGTCGAGCGTTGCTATAATCTTTGCGCAGTTGTTCAAGCTGGGCAGTGGTTTTTTCGTGCGAATTGGCCATGTCGTAAAGGTAATGAAGGTCGTCAGAATAGATTTCAAAAAGGGCTGTTCTGCCAGGCAGTTGCAGCGAAGCAGTATTCAGCGTTACAACTTATACGGCAACTTCAAAGTTTCTCGTTATTTTGCCAAAGCAAAAAGATGACTCTATTGCATGTACGTCAGGATATCCTGAGCCCTTAGCATTATGCCAGCCATCACCATAGAAACGCCCCAAAACGTGCCGCTGCAGTTTGATGCAGCCGGTGTGGGTGCACGCATCGGTGCCCGGATGCTGGATATCATGATTCGTTTCATCTACGTCGTCTTGTTAAGTGCCGTGCTCAGTGCGAATCTTTTTGAAATGCTGAGCTTCTCGTTCTTTTATAAAGACCCCGTTGAAGTGATCTTCATCATCATCTTGCTGCTGCCGTTCTGGTTCTACTCGCCACTGCTGCACACCATTTGGAGTGGCCAAACCGTGGGCAAACGGGCGATGAGCATTCGCATCGTACGCACGGACGGCTCGCCTGGGCATTTCCGAGACTATATTTTGCGCTGGCTGCTCCTGCCCATCGACCTGTATATCAGCCTGGGGTTCATTGGTATCATTTCGATGATCGCCTCGTCAAAATCGCAACGCCTGGGCGACCTTGCCGCAGGCACCACCGTCATTGCACTGACGACCACCAACCGTGTTCGCAAGAGTTTTATGCGGGAAATCAAGTCCAATTACGAGCCCGTTTTTCACGAGGTGCAGCGCCTGAGCGATCGCGACCTGAACACCATCGACAGTGTGCTGCGCAAGCACCGCAGCCGCAGCAACAAGCCGCTGATGAAGCAGCTGGTGAGGCGCTTGTTTACGGTGCTGAACGTCGACACGACCGACCCCCGCACCAAAGGCATGAGTGCCGAGAAGTTCATCCAGACGGTTATCCGGGACTATAACTTTTACAGCGGCAAGGTCTAGGCGGCTCTCGATAACCCTCTATGGATGGCTTTTCGAACTAGACCGACCGTTCAGTTCAGCAAATTTTACCTATATTTAATGCTTAAATTTAACGTTACATCCGTGATTAAGCTGAGGCACGCCTTCGCAACTATCTTCGACTCATCACACGTAATTGCCCTATGACTTCCTCTCGATTTCTCGCAGCGCTGCTCTTGCTGCCGCTGCTGAGCTTTGGCCAGCAGTATACGCTACACCACGCGCAACCCCATTCGCAATATCCAGCTGAGCAACACGGCCACAGGCACGCGCCTAGCGAACCCTGTGCGACGGACGCGGTTGATGCGCACATGCTGCAGATTGACCCCGACTGGCAGAACGCCCGTGCCAAGCTCGAAGCGCGCGCGCAGAAGTTTATTCAGCGCTACGAGAGTGGCGTTATGAAGACGGCCAGCGTCGATGACAACAACAACTCGCGCTACGTGATACCAACGGTGGTGCATGTGGTGTGGGGCGCGCCGGGTCAAACGCCCCTGGGAAAAGACAGTATTTCGATTCGACAGGTGGAAACCCAGTTCGAGGTCTTCTTTGAAGACTTCCGCAACGTGCCTGGCACCCGTCCTTATGACGACAATGGCGTGGATATGGGCATTGAGTTCGCGCTGGCGAGTATTGACCCCGACGGCAACCCGACGACGGGTGTCACCTATACCTACGACCCCGACCTCGCTGTGCACACATCTTTTTCAGAAGGTTTTGCCCTGAAAAACCCGCTGCGCTGGGACATCAACAAATACATGAACATCTACATCGTTGCTTCAATCGAAACTGGTGGCGACGGTGGCGGCACGGTGCTCGGCTATGCGCAGTTCCCGAACGCCGGCAACCCGCTCGATGGGCTGGTGATGCGCGCCGATTGCATGGGCCGACTGTCTCCAGCTGAAGGCGGTACATCTACGGGCCCCGGCGGTTCTTCGCGTTTTGGTGGCACGGGCACACACGAGGCCGGCCACTGGCTCAACCTCTTCCACCCCTTCCAGGGTAGCTGCGGTGGCGATTGCGCCTTCACCGGCGACCGCATTTGCGACACCCCGCCTACCGTAGAAGAAAACTACGGTACGCCTGGTACGCGCCAGAACACTTGCAACAACGACGGCCTGATCGACAACCTCGACAACCCGCGCAACTTCATGGACTACGTGTCCGATGCACACAAGACGCATTTCTCGCGCCAGCAGTACCTGCGCTCTATCGCCGCGCTGGAGGATTTGGCTGTGCCCAACCGCTTCAACGTCTGGCAAGATGGCAATCTGCTTGACACCGGCACCGGCCGTTTTGGCCCCGTTCGTGCCGATTTCAAAGTCAAAGAAAACGGCTATTCTACTGAAGAAGAAACCTGGCGGGCACTCACTACAGTCGACGGCAGCGTGAAGTTCTACAACTACAGCTGGGGCCAGCCCGACCAATTCGAGTGGACGTTTGAAGGCGGTTCGCCTGCCACGTCTACCGAAGCGCTGCCGACCGTCAGCTACGCCACTGCCGGTACGTATGACGTGCAGTTGATCGCTGAAAACGAGGGTGGCTTCCGCGATACGCTGCTTATCGAAGACTACGTGACGGTGCTCGACAACAGCGTCAGCCTCCCCTATGAAGAGGGCTTCGAAGATGATGCTGACAACCTACCAGCAGGCTTTTTGCTCGAAAACCGCGACATCGCCAACCCAGCCACCAACAAAACCTGGGAAGTGGTGGACCTGACCGGCGGCTTCGGCAACTCGCAGAATATGATCCGCATGCCGTTCACGACCTACTCGTCGCAATTCCAGAAAGACGGCCTCATTCTACCGCCGCTCGACCTCTCGAACGAAGACCACGCCACGCTGAACTTCAGCACCAGCTATGCCCCGCTTTACGTGAACGTGCAAAGCGGCTTCGTTTCGCCGCTTGTGCTCAATGATTCGCTGGAAGTACTGGTCTCAGCAGATGGCGGCGCGAATTGGGACCGTGTTTGGTACAAAGGCGGTCGCGACCTCAGCTATGGGCCCGACCTCCTGACTGAAAGCAAACAGCTCTTTATCCCCGAAGACGACCAGTGGCGCAGCGACACCGTCAGCCTCGACCCCTATCTGGGCAACAGCCACGTGCTTGTGAAGTTTGTGTCGACCAACGGCTGGGGCAACAATCTGTTCCTGGATGACATCAAAGTCGAGCAGTTTCAGTACGATGTGGTCAGCCGCAACGAGAGCATCCTGGCCAGCAGCGGTTTCGACCTCGCGCCCAACCCTGCAACCAACGCT
>CAZTEZ010000263.1:0-4824 GCA_964611815.1 uncultured Bacteroidia bacterium
GCTTGTTCTCGGCTTTCCCTTTCGATTTTGCCACCAGATTCATTATCGTGCTCTTACCCACGTTGGTGTAACCCACGAGCGCGACACGCACCAGCTGGTCGCGGTTTTTGCGGCGCGTCTGGTTCTGCTTGTCGATCTTTTCCAGGTCGGCGCGCAGCTTGGCCATCTGTGTGCGTATGATACGACGGTCGGTCTCAATCTCCTGCTCACCCGCGCCCTTCATGCCGATACCACCGCGCACGCGGCCGAGGTGTGTCCACATCCGGCGCAAGCGCGGCAGGGTGTAATCCAGCCGAGCAAGCGCGACTTGCGTTTGCGCCTGGGCCGTGCGCGCGTGTTGCGAGAAGATTTGAAGGATGAGGCCCGTGCGGTCCAGCACGTTCATTTCCAGGCGCTTCTCAATGTTGCGTAGCTGCGTAGGTGTGAGTTCGTCATCGAAGACAACGACCGTAGCGTCGATCTCTTCAACCGTCTGCTTCAGTTCGTCGAGCTTGCCCGTCCCCAAAAACGTGGACGCCTTGGGCTTGTCGAGCGACTGCATGACAGACGCAACCGTCGACGCCCCAGCCGTTTCGGCCAAAAACGCCAGTTCACTGATGTGCTCTTCGACTTGCTCTTTCAGTAAATCGCTATTCCAGATGCCGGCCAAAACGGCGCGATCGCCCTCCAATATTTCGTGTAAACCTGTCTCCATATTCAGCGCAACAAGTTACGACGCTTACAGGTTTGTAAACAGCTGATCCAGGCCCTGATTCAGCGCGTGGCGCAAAAAAGCCGTACTCTGAAGGTCTTGTGAAAAGCTGGACAGGTAGTTGGGCCACTCGCGCTCCGCCTCATGATCATACGTGTACGCGGCCGTGGCGACCACCTCTCCGGCAAAGGTGTCGTACAGCCGCAGCTTGACATCCAGCAGCTCAACGTTGCGGCGTACACTGCGCATCTGGTTCGAGATCACCATCACCGTCCGTCTGATCTCTTCACGAATCTTTAGCTCGTCGATGAGCAGCACATACTTCGTGCCGGGCGGTAACACACTGCGCGCCTGTTTGGAGTTGGGTAACTGATTGAGAAACAGACTCGCATAAGGCGGCTTGGCATTCACGAAATAGCTGTCGTAGGCTTCCAGGTCGCTGTCCAACGCCTTCACAAGTTCGTTGCCTAGACGGATGCTGAACGCCAGTTTCAGCGCCTCGCCCTGCAGGCCGAGCGAGTCTTTGCGCTGCACGAAGCTCGCCAAATCGAGGTTCGCTGCCTCGCCAAACGTGATGCCACGTTTCGAGACGTACACGCCGACCTGCCGCCCCAGAAAAGGCGTTTCGGTTTGCGCCTGCACACCAAAGGCCAAGGCGAGCGTACCGAGCAGCAACTTAATCTGTATAATCCTGACTAACAAGGCGTTCGTGGTAAATGTAGGAGTCCGTATCGATTTCGCCACCATCGGGTCCGCCCGTGGTTTTGATGCGAATGAAGCGATCGTAGCGCTCAATTTTGCCAACATTCGGCGCGTAGATTTCGTAGGTGAAGATGTCGGAAATCAGCGACTGTTGCTCGCGCTGTTCAATGTAAATGCAGCCAGGGTAGGTCTGGCCCATCAAGGTCACGGTCGTATCACGCACGATGACTTCATAGCGCTCTTCGCCCTCGTCGTTGAAGGCGTTGCCGTTCCAGGTCTGCCCTTCTTGCAGCGGGTAGGCTTGCACGACATAGCGCACGTTGCCTTCGATGCGCTCGGCGGTGGCTTCATTGCGCCACTGCGACCACAACTGATCGAACGCATAGCTACCGATACGCTGGTCGTTACTATCCGCCTCGGCGCGCCAGAGCTCCAGCCGCATGATTTCGCGCCCCTCTAAATCAACGTTCATGCCGTTGGTGCGCTCCTGCAAGTAGTAGCGTTGCGCGAGGGTATCGGTGGTCGTGAAGGTCGTGTCCACGACGAAATACGAGCGGGTCTTGCCATCTACCATCGGGAAATACTCGATATCGGCGGGCGACGGGTCGAGCTCGCGATTGCAACCACTGAGCACAGCCAGCAGTACCAATAGCAGGATTAAGTGTGTCGTTAAGCGCATCTTGCAGTACTAAACGCCGGCGCGCGGCGGCTATTGCCTGCGACGACTTATACGAAAATACAAAACCCTCGCCCACGTACGCCCGAACAGAATGCGTAACTTCCAGCTATGAAACGACCCATTCGCGTACGGATACTCGTTACTGGAAAGGTGCAGGGGGTGTACTTTCGCAAAAGCACCCAGGAGCGCGCCAATGCCCTTGGGCTGAGTGGCTTTGTCAAAAACCTGCCCGACGGTCGCGTTCTCATTGAAGCTGAGGGCGATCCGTTTCAGATCGAAGCGCTGGAACATTGGGCGCAAGGTGGCCCGGAGATGGCTGAGGTCGAAAACATCAGCTCGGAGGCCATGCCAGCACAAGGCGCGCAGGGCTTCGCGATTTTGCACTAGTTTTTGGGTTAATTTGCGCGCCCACCACCCTTTCGACTGTTCTTTTGGCGCAAGACAAGCATATTCTGGCCGTTGTTGGCCCCACCGCCGTGGGCAAGACGCGGGTTGCGATCGCACTCGCTGAGGCTTTCAACACGGAAATCCTGTCGGCAGACTCCCGCCAACTTTACAAGGACTTGTACATCGGCACGGCCCGCCCTACCCCCGAAGAAACCGCCCGGGTGCCGCACCACCTGGTCGGCCGCCTGCCGCTCGACCGCCACTATAGCGCCGGCGACTACGAGCGGGATGCACTCGCGATTCTCAAGCAGCTGTTTGAAAATCAACAGGTTGTGGTGCTGGCTGGTGGCACGGGCTTTTATGTGCAGGCGCTCGAGGAAGGCATGGCTGAACTGCCGCAGGTTTCGCCAGAAATCCGTGAGCAGGTGGGCGCCGAAATAGCAGCAAATGGCCACTGGTCGCTCTACGATGAGTTGAAAGCCAATGACCCTGAGGCGTATAACGCGATGGACCTCGCCAACCCACGCCGTGTGCAGCGGGCGATTGAAGTCATTCGCTCGACTGGTCGGCCATTCTCTAGCTTCAAACGCCCAGGGCCGAAGTCCCGGGACTTCAAGCTGCACAAGATTGGGCTGAACATTGACCGCGCTGACCTACACGCGCGCATCAACCAGCGGGTGGATGCCATGATTGAAGCGGGCTTGATCGACGAAGTAAAAGCGCTGCGAGAGCAGGGCTATACACTGGAAACCAAGGCCTTGCAGAGCATCGGCTACCAAGAGATTATGCACTACCTTGATGGCGGATTGTCACTGGAAACGGCCATCGAGAACATCAAGACCAACACGCGCCGCTATGCCCGTCGGCAGCTCACCTGGTTTCGGCGCGATGAAACGACGCGCTGGTTCGAACCTGGCGAACTCAAGGCCATACTCGACTACGCCCAGTCCTGCGTCGATTAGCATAAACAAAAAAAGGGCAACCGACGGTTGCCCTTAATCTTTTGACATCCAGCCGCTTTAGTTGTTCTCCGTGCGTTTGTACTGGAAGAGGATGTAGTCATTGTCGTCGCCGATGTTATCCACGATATCGACAATACGGATGGCAGCGTAGTGCGGCTTGCCAGGCGTCAGCTGGTCGATAACATCCATGCGCAGCACCACGATGTCGCCCTCTTCAAGTTCGGGTGTTTCCATCATGGGCGTATTGGTGATGAATGCCTGATGTAGCTTGCACCAGTTCAACTGCTGGTAGTTCAAGATGTTAGGCTTGTAAACGATCAACACCGATTCGTTTTCGTTGTTCGGCGAAATGAACTGCGGTCGGAAGCTATTGGCAGCCGTATCCACAACGCGCACATCTGCAGCGGCCTGATTGGACGCATAAGTGCGTTGCAGCAGGTTGAAGCTCGCCATGCTCATGCTCGACTGCGGTGCAAAGAGCGTGTCGCTGGTCGTATAGTTGAGCATGCCATACTGATTAGGCGGCATGCAGGTATCGGCCGTTTCCGTAAACACCTGAACCACAAAGTCCAAGGTGTCACCCTGCTCCTGGTTGTCTTGCACCGTGGCGGTGAAAACGAGGTTCGTAATCGTACCAGCCGCAAAGGTATCCGGCACCGTGAAGAAGAAATTCTTGCCCACCTGAGTACCGCTGAGGTTTTCGCTCAAAAGGATGGTGTCCTGACCGACAAGGTCCTCATCAGCAAACGGATAGGTACGCAAGCGCAACTGCCATGAAGCGAGCTGCTCGTTGTCTGCCAGGGTGTAGTCGATGCGTACCTCTTCGAGCGGGCTGACGACGATGGTCGAGTCTACAGGAAGCGTGCGAACGACAATGGGATCGCCATCATCCGGCAGTGGTGGCAGTTCGTCGTCATCATCGCAAGCGACAAAAACGAGCGGCAGAGTGAGAAGCAGCAGTAAGCGGCTGAGGCAGCTGTTCATGGTGCAGGGGTTAATCAATTAGCCTCAAATATACGATTTCACTGCCAACTTTCGCACCACCAAAGCCAGCTAAACTTTTTTCGGGCCCGAGCTGTTATTATCTTTGAGTAAAGCAACTTCCAAGCAAACATGAATATTTACACTGAAGTTACGCCCAATCCGGCCTCGCTGAAGTTCGTTGTCGCCGACAAAGTACTGCTGCAATCCGGCGTGGCCGACTTCCCCAACCCCGAAGCCGTCGGCGATCGCTCGCCCATGGCCGACAAGCTCTTCAAGTACAGTTTCGTGAAGGGTGTGATGATTTCTCAGAATTTCGTCACCATTACGAAGGCCGAAGACGCGAAATGGCAGGATGTGATTCCTGTGATGAAGCAAGAAATCGAACAGTCGATTCGCAAAGGTGAAGTGCTCTCGGGCGA
>CAZTEZ010000264.1:0-4778 GCA_964611815.1 uncultured Bacteroidia bacterium
TGACCCGGCTGTGCGTCAGCAACTTGCTGTCCTGGCAGCCGAAGAGCAGCGTTCGCAGAATGACCTTCTTGCCGAAGCCCTCAATCTTCTTTTTGAGCGCTACGGCAAATCGCCTTTGGCGTAGCGCAAGGGGCAGCTTACGCCGCCCCCCTTTTTTCGTGCCATGTCCGGCAGAATTTCACGAAATGCCGCGCCGGATGTTTCGGTTCAATCTCGTTTTCCCCCAGCCATCTGCGCCATTCCCTCTCCAGATAATGGATATCCCAGCCCGGCGCAGCCGTGCGAGCGTCATGATAGGCTTCTGGATCAAGCGGCCCGTCAAACACCGCGTCTTGCGGGCAGGGCACTGTCCTCCGCGTTGAAAAAACGATGATCTCACCGTCCATGTGCATACTGTAATCAGGAAAATGTCCATGCCTTTCTTCTTCTTGGACGATTCGCAAGATAAGCCGTTTGAATTCTTTATCTGTCGAGGCCGACCCGCACTTTGCCTTGAGCTTCTGAAGGCCGATGCGCCACTCGGACGACCGCCCGCAATGTTTGCGCGCAATCTCATACAGGCGGCGTTCCAAAGGCTTCCGAAGCCGGAAATAGTCCCTGTGCAGCGTCAGCACCTCACGCGCCTCGATGGCGTTAAACACCCAATCGGCAAGCGTAATCTCGACGTCTTGCATCCGCCCGTCACGCGTTTCCCGAACGATTTCGGCGCTTTCAATTAGGCCAAATATTTTCGTCTGCTCAACCCCGCCGGTGATGATATTCGTGCTTATCGTCGTACCACGCAGGCGCTCAAGAGCTTCTTTCAGCCGGTGGTATGATTCGCCCCCGGTCGGCCTGTTCGTTGCGACAAGAAGATCATACGCCTTAAAGCGCACCGTGCGGGAAACTTTCTTGCCTTCATTCAAGGCAGCCATGATCTGGCTAATGGAGAAGATCAATACATCGCGATCATGGACGGTTGCCAACCCCTTTACACTCGGTGTAACCTCAATAAACTTATCTCCGGTAGTGCTCTCATAGCGACGAATACGCTTGTCAGGTTTTGTAGAGATCGAAAATACCGGGTGCTCCATTGAAGCCATGTCGCCTTTCGGCGCGGCATCCAGGATATCGCACACGAAAAAATCCGGCACGCGACGGCGATCCGGGAGCAGGGGAGATCGTTTTTTTGTAGTTTCACCCACCATCCCTCTATTTTCGTAGTTTCACCCACCAAGTCAAGCGCTTTCGTGGTTTCACCCACCATCCCTCTATTTTCGTAGTTTCACCCACCAATAATCGTAGGTTTACACACCAAGTTTCGTAGGTTTACACACCAAAAAGTGAAAAACGTCGTGATTTTTGGTTGTTTTTCAGATACTTGTCGGCATGGGGATAAGTCGTAACACATTATAAACTCATATTTAACACCCGCAGAGCCGCCTAACGGCGGCAAAATTGACAGCCGCTGCGCGGCTGGCTTCTTTCTTTCGCGCCCCTTCGCCTACAGCGAACCCGCGCCCCCCACCACAGAAAGGCTTCAGGACTCACCAAAAGCAGATCGCGTGCTTTGGCGACGCCGTTCCCTTGCTTGTCATGAGCCCTAAGACCACCAGGAACCCCGCATCAAGGGGTGGGTCCTCGCCATGCTCGCAGGCAAAGCCTGCTGCGCGTGGCTCCGGTCCCGCTGCGCGCCCTTGATGCGAGAACCACTGGTGGCCTTCCCTCGGGCTCAAGCAAGGGACGGCTCCGAAAGCAGATCACTTCCAGCTCTTCAGGTTCTGACCGGGGCAGGGGAGGGCCGCACCAGGCACAAACACCCGCACCGGTTGGATGCTTCGGCCCCCTTTGGGGGCGTAAGACGAATACGGGGGAAAAACATTTTAGGAAGGCTTACAAAAGGAAGGTGCGTAAAGCGTCACTTGACAGGCAACAAACCTTTTGCTAAGCTTATCCTATGAAGATTAGGACCATCATCCACAAGGGATTGCGAAAATTTGTTGAGGATGACGATCCGAGCGGGCTTCAACCAGCCGTCACAAGCAAGCTTCGCCGCATGATTTCCTTCCTCCAGGATATGGAGCGGGAAGACGAGCTGCGCAGCGTCCCGAGTTGGAAAGCCCACCAGTTGACCGGAGATCGGAAAGGCACATGGAGCCTCTTCGTCACCAAAAACTGGCGGCTCACCTTCCGGATCGACCAAACAGAGATCGAGATCATCGACCTCGACTATGAGGACTACCACTAGGAGGATATCATGAGTGCCATGAACGACATCCGCATGAAGAACCCCGCCCATCCCGGCGGTTTCGTCAAGCACGAGATCATCGAGCCCTACGGCCTGTCCGTCACGGATGCTGCCGCCGTGCTCGGCGTAACCCGTCCCGCGCTCTCCGCGCTCCTCAACGAGCGCGCTGCCCTCTCGCCCGAGATGGCCCTGCGCATCGAAAAAGCCTTCGGCGTCTCCATGGATACCCTCATGCGCATGCAGAACAGCTTCGACATCACCCAGGCCCGCAAGCGCGAGGGCGACATCAACGTCGCTCGCTTTACAGGCACGCCCGCACGCGCCCAGGGTTCGCTGCTTTAAGGCTGAACCTGGCAGTTTCCAGACAAGGCGTTATCGTACAATCTGCGGCCCTCAACCTAAGCCCACTAAACGTCTAGAATCTCACAAGATTCTTGAGTTATTCCCCAAATTGCTGCTATCTTAAAAAAGCTGGATCTTTCAATAGGACAGCAGAAAGCGACACCACCATGGCTAAAACCTACACGCTGCATATCGATGCTTACAGCCCCGAGACCATCCCCATGGCTAGGCTTGCCGAGTATATGCAGGGCCTGGCCACTATGCTCGGCCACGAAGGCGGAGTCCATTTTGATCGCCTTGATCCTGGCAGTACGAAGCTTGTGAGCCGCATAGACCATGAGCAGGTGCCAAAGGTCACGGCGGCGCTTGACGCTCTCGCAAGAGGCGAGGGGAATCCTGACGCCCTTAAAGCTCAGGAAATAATCGATCGCCTGCTCGCCGGCGATAACGCGACTGGCTATCTCTACGAGGATAACAACCCCGGCGCGAAGATCATCGCTTTCTCCGGTGTGAGCAAGCCACGACCAGTCCAATACGGTCCCATCAAACAGGAAGGAACCCTAGACGGCATTCTTGTCAGCGTCGGCGGGGCCGATAAGACCATCCACATTCGCCTGCAACACGGCGATATGAAATATTCCAACATCGACACCGACCGAGAAACCGCGAGGCGACTCGGAAAGCATCTTTTTGAGCCTCTACGAGTCTTTGGCACAGGGAGCTGGCTCCGCGAAGAAGATGGAACATGGACGCTGAAGCGATTCAAAGTCGATAGCTTCGAGGCCTTGAAAACCGATGATCTGCGCGACGTGCTCGATGAGCTTCGAAAAATCGAAGGCAGCGAATGGGCTGAGCAGGATGGTGCCCTGGCGACACTCAGAAGCCTCAGAGACGAAGGCAGCGGGCCGCACTGATGGTAGTTTTCGATACGTCCATTTTGCTCCTTGCCCTTGATCCCTCGACCAGTCCGCCGCTCGATCCCAATACCAACGCCCCGCTTGAACGAGCAAACGAGCGCATCGAATACCTGATCGACACACTCACCAACGACAAGCAGACCATCGTTATTCCCACGCCCGTGCTCACCGAGATCATGGTCTATGCGGGAGCGGCGGGGCCGAAATGGCTCCAATATTTCAACAGCACAGCGGCGTTCCGCATCGCACCTTTTGACCAAAAGGCCGCAATAGAAGCAGCCCTTTCGATCAGGGACTCTCTGGATCGCGGCGGGCTGAAGATCGATGCGTCCGAGTCCGGCGTCTCACGCGGTAAGGTGAAGTTTGACCGTCAGATCGTCGCCATCGCAAAATCTGAAGGTGCCGAGGTCATCTATTCCGATGACAAACACATTTTCAAAATTGGTAGGGCCGCAGGCTTGCGTATCTACCGGACTACAGAGCTTGATCTGCCACCTGAAGATCCGCAGCAGAAGATGTATTTTGATGAATAGAAAATTCTCGTAGTATGGATATTCAAAGTTTTGTCGCTGACATTCAGAAAATATATAAGACGGGCGCAGCGACCGAGCATTCGTATCGAGCGGCGCTTCAAAACCTCTTTTCATCTATAGACAAAGATGTTGTCGCGCTCAATGAGCCAAAACGTGTAAAATGCGGTGCACCGGATTTTTTAATCAATCGTGGTGAAATAGTCATCGGACACGTCGAGGCCAAGGACATCGACAAAGACCTGAGCACACTCAAGGGCACCGAAGCGGAACAGAAAGAGCGCTATCTCAACGCTTTGCCGAACCTGATTTATACAAACTGTCTGGACTTTGAGTTTTATCGTCAAGGAAAGCTGCTAACTCGGATTAGCATCGCCGACTTCCTCATGGGCATACAGCCCAAATCGGACCAGTACGACACCCTTGAAAACTTGTTGCGCGACTTCATCGCACAGAGACCCCAGACGATCACTAGCCCGCGCGAGCTAGCTGAACGCATGGCGGGAAAGGCTAACCTGATTAAGGACGTGCTTTTCCGAACTCTGGCTGAGGACAAGGACGTTCAGACCGAACTTTCGGTCCAGTACAACGCCTTTAAGGACAATTTAATTCACGATATCACGCCAACCGATTTTGCGGATATCTACGCCGAAACGATCGCCTACGGGATGTTTGCGGCCCGTCTGCACGACGTCACTCTGGACACTTTCAGCCGCCAAGAGGCCCTGGAGCTTCTGCCGAAGTCTAACCCCTTTCTGCGAA